>DASUAD010000069.1:0-6658 GCA_035763965.1 Thermoanaerobaculia bacterium
GGCCTGGAGCGCCCGGAGCGCCCTTCGGGATTCGGGATCCCGGTCGGAGCCGAGGTCCCAGGCGATCGCGTAGAGGCGCGCCGCGCGGTCGAACGCGAGAGTGCTGGAAGCTCGTGCGGCGGCCGCGGCGGCGTATTCCGCGGCCTTCTCGATCTGACCGGCCTCGCGGAAGTGCAGCATCAGGGTCTCGGGATCTGCCCGGCGAGACGTCTCCCACGCGAGCGCGAGCCGCAGGTGATCTTCACGAAGCGCCTCCGCCGGAACGTGCGCGAGAACGGCCTGACGGATCCGGTCGTGGTAGGGCTCGATCTCGTCGCGGTCGGCCGTGTGCCTCGCGCGGATCAATCGACCCGCCCGGAGAATGCCGATGGCGTGAGGGCCGAGCTCGGGAGAAGCCGCTTCCCGGAGGACGGCGATCTCGATCGGCTGCCCCGCGACGGCCACGAGCTGCAGAGCTCGTCGCGCGTCCTCCGGCAGATGCGAAATCCGCGCGTGAACCACGCCGTCGACGGTCGTCGTTTCGAGCCGCTCCGGCGGCTCCCGCAGGTCAGCTTCGGCGCGCGCGTAGCGCGCGAGCTCGTCGATGAAGAAGGGACTTCCGGCGGATTCGCGCGCGATGGCGTCCGCCTGCTCTCGAGAAGTCACCGCCGCATCCGAGAGCAGGGCGTGAGCGAGCTCCTGCGCTTCGTGAAGTGGCAGCTCGCGCACCGCGATCTCGCGGATCTCGGGCGACCGGTCGCGCTCCCTCAGGAGTTTTCGGAGCAGAGGACTGGTCTCGGCCTCCTCGGTCCGGTAGGCGAGGACGAGAAGGACGGCCGGAGCGTCGGGAGGCCGAAGGATTTCGGAGAGGAGCAGCGCGCTGTCGACGTCGCCCCAGTGAAGGTCGTCGATGAACAACACGACGGGCTTCTCGCTCGCCAGCCGGCCGAGGAGCTCGCGGATCGCCGCGAAGCCGCGGCGCCGGAGCTCCTGCGAATCCGGAATCTCGATGGCTCGGCGTCGGGCCGTCGCCACCGCCTCGACCCGGCGCAGGACGGGAAACAATCGGACAAGGGCCGGGACGTCCTGCGGCAGCAGGGTCTCGACCTCGGCGGGCGTCAGCCCTTTGAGATGCCGGCTCAAGGCGTCGATCAGGCTGTCGAGAGCCTTGAACGGCACCGACTCGCGCTCGTAGCAGCGCCCGGTCAGGATGACGGCGGCGTCGGACCACCGCAGCTCTTCCAGAAAATGTCGGACGAGCGCCGTCTTTCCGATTCCCGACGTGCCATGGACGTGCACCTCCACGGCCCGGCCTCCCTGGGTGGCGGAGAAAGCCTCCCGGAGCCGCCGGAGCTCTTCTTCACGCCCGACGAAGGGCGCGGCGACGTGAACTGTGATCGAGGCCGTGTCGTCGAGAACGGACTCCGTTTTCGGCTCCCCGAGGCGCGTCGAGATCTCCTCTCCCGTGGGGCGGGCACGCGGGTCGTGGCGCAGGAGATCCCGGCAGAGCCGATCCAGGTCTTCAGGGATCGCCGGTGAGAGATCGCGAGGCGCGGGGAATGACTCGTCCTGCTTGGCGAGGAGCATGTCCGCGAAACCGCCGGCGAAAGGTCGCTTCCCGGTCAGCGCCTCGTAGAGCATGACGCCGAGGCTGTACCAGTCGCTCGCTTCCGTGATCGGAGTGCTCGTTCCCTGCTCCGGCGACATGTAGGCGGGAGTTCCGGCGAGCACCAGGCTTCGCTCGACCTCTTCCGGGTCGAGCTCCGTGACCAGCCCGAAATCGAGGAGCACGACGCGTCCCGTCTTCGTGACGAGCACGTTCATCGGCTTGATGTCGCGGTGGAGCTTACCCGCCTCGTGGAGCGCGCGAATTCCGCTGACCGCCTGCCGGAGCGCGCTGCGAAGGCGGCCGACGTCCGGGAGCGGGCAGGCTCCGGGGAGGTTTGTCGAGAACACTCGTCCGGCGCTGTCGATCCCGGAAGTACCGGAGATGCGGGCATCCGTCGGCGCAGTCGGCGAAACGGCAACGATTGGGGCTGGAGCGGCGGCGATCGGCGCTTCCGGCGGGCCTGGCGGCGCATACGACCGTCCGCGGACGTAATCGAGGAAGCTGATTCCTTCGATCAGCTCCATGGTGAAGAACCACTGATCTCCCTCCGAGGAGAGCTCGTAGAGAGTGACCAGGTTCGTGTGGCTGATGTCCGCCAGGGCGCGAAACTCGCGCTTGAACCGATAGACCGCCTCGTCGTCGTAAGGCCGGAGGGTTTTTAGAGCGACTCTTCGGCGGAGCTCGCGGTCGTAGGCCTGATAGACGACACCAAAGGCGCCAGACCCCAGCCGGCGCTCGATCTGGAAGCGCGACGTGCCGCGGAAATCTTCTTCTTTCGGGCTCGGCACTCGGCCACTCCAGCCGTGCCCGCCGGTAGCGGGCTTCGATTCCGATCCGATTCTACGGCGGTCGGACCGTCGGTGACCAAAGGGGGATGCGAATCGCGGGCTCGGCCCGCAGTCAGGAAAGCGGCCGATTCCTCAGAAGATCACGTTCTTGACGAAATAGTCTTGAATCGTCACGCCCCGATCGACGAGGAGCCTCGCCTGGACCGGACTCATCTCGAACGTCCCGGCGGGCTCGCCCGATCCGGTCGTGAGCACGATCTCGACGGGCGCCGTGCGCCCTCGTCCGGCCGCCTCGGAGATCGCCCGCGCGGACGCCGAAAGCGTGTTGAAGACGGCCTGTTCCGTGTTCGCCGTCGCGATCACCCTCGTCTTGCCCCGGACGTTCGTCACGCGGTACTGGGCGATCCCTGCCCCCTCGAAGACGTGCGCGAATGCGGCCTGGATGATGGGATCGGCGGTCTGCATCGAATCCGGACCGGGCGCGGCTCCCGAGCCCGAGGGGGCCGGTCCGGGCGTCGGAACGCCGAGATGCTCCCGACGGCTGCGAATGAGGTCCTGGAGCGGGTTCTTCGACTGCGGGACCGGAGTCGGGAGCTGGAACACTTTCTCCTGCGGCGTGTCGAGCGCGATGACGTTACCGGGGTTCTCCCGGTTGTACTTTTCGGTGCCGGGAACGTCGATCTTGTCGAGCTGGATCTGCGTGACCGTCCCGTTCTCCAGGGTGATGATCGCGCGGGCGCCCTTCACCGTATAGGGAGAGCGAGCGAAGACGAGCGAGCCGTCCTTCAGCTTGACGACGTAGGCGAAGAGAGCGGGCGCGAACAGGAGAAGGGCGGAAAACGCGAGCAAGGCGCGCAGCGGCGACCCCGAACGGCGGGGGCGCGGCGATTGACAGGGTGGTTTCACCGGCAAATGATAACACCCGATGCTGATCGTCATGGACGCTGCGGCGACCGCGGATGACGTCCGCCGCGTCGTCGAAGCCGTCGAAACCCTGGGGCTGGAGGCTCATCCGATCCCCGGCGCGCAGCGCACGGCCATCGGCGTCACGGGCAATCGGGGCAGCGTCGAGTCGGGGGCGTTCGAGAATCTGCCCGGTGTCGCGGAGGTCATCCCGGTCACCGCACCCTACAAGCTCGTCTCGCGCGAGGCCAAGCGCGAGGACACCGTCGTGTCGATCGGCGGCGTGCCGGTCGGCGGAAAACGCGTGGCCGTCATCGCGGGTCCCTGCGCCGTCGAGTCCGAGAAACAGGCGATGGAGATCGCCCGGCAGGTCGCCGCGGCCGGCGCGACCCTCTATCGCGGCGGCGCCTTCAAGCCGCGGACGTCGCCCTACTCCTTCCAGGGATTGGGAGAGCCGGCGTTGAAGATCCTGAAGAAAGTCCGGGATGAGACGGGTCTCCGGATCGTCACCGAGGTGCTCGACACGGATTCGGCCGATCTCGTCGCGGAATATGCGGACTGCCTGCAGATCGGCGCCCGGAACATGCAGAACTTCGCCCTCCTGAAGAAGGTCGGCCGCATGCGGAAGCCCGTGCTGTTGAAGCGCGGGATGTCGGCGACGATCGAAGAGTTCCTGCTTTCGGCCGAATACCTTCTCTCGGGGGGAAACTACGAAGTGGTGCTCTGCGAGCGCGGGGTGCGCACCTTCGCGGACCACACCCGCAACACCCTCGATCTTTCTGTCGTTCCGTACGTCAAGCGGATCTCCCACCTGCCGATCATCGTCGATCCCTCGCACGGCACCGGCAAGCGTCTGAAGGTCCTGCCGATGTCTCGCGCCGCCATCGCCGCGGGGAGTGACGGCCTGCTGATCGAGGTGCACAACCACCCGGAGGTCGCTCTCTCCGACGGTCCGCAGGCGCTGCTGCCCGAGATGTTCGCGCAGCTGATGGACGAAATCCGCCTGCTCGCGCCGGTCGTCGGACGCACGGCTTGAAGGCTCTCCTCGTCCTCGAAGACGGGAGTTCGTGGAACGGGGAGGCGATCGGGCGTTCGGGAACGTCCTTCGGAGAGATCGTATTCAACACCGCGATGAGCGGCTACCAGGAGGTCCTCACCGACCCGTCCTACGCCGGACAGATCGTCGTCATGACGGCCGCGCACGTCGGTAATTACGGCGTGCGCGCATCGGAGGCGGAGTCGGCGCGCGTCCACGTCGCGGGCTTCGTCGCGCGCGATTTTCCCGAGCGGTGGAGCGGGACCGGGGGCGAGGAGAGCCTGGCCAGCTACCTCCAGCGTGCGGGGGTCATCGGGCTCCACGGCCTCGACACGCGGGCGCTCGTCCGCCGCATCCGCTCGGAGGGCGCGATGCGCGCCGGCGTTTCGACGGAGGTCGACGATCCGGCCGAGCTGCTGCGGCGGGTCCTCGACTCTCCGCCCATGATCGGCAGCGACCTCGCGCTCGCGGTGTCGCCGTCGACGATCGCCGAGTTCGCGCCGATGGGAGGGCGCGAGCGCTTCCGCGTCGCCGCGATCGACTACGGGATGAAGTGGAACATCGTGCGCCTTCTCAACGCCGCGGGCTGCCGCGTCCGCGTCTATCCGGCGACGGCTCCGCCCGAGCGCGTCCTCGAGGCGGACCCGGACGGCATTTTCCTCTCGAACGGCCCCGGCGACCCGGCCGCGCTCGCGGGGCCGATCCGCACGATCGAACGGCTCCTGCCGTCGCGGCCCATCTTCGGGATCTGCCTCGGCCACCAGCTCCTGGGCCTCGCCCTCGGGGGAACGACGTTCAAGCTCAAGTTCGGGCATCGTGGGGCGAACCATCCCGTGCAGGACCTCTCGAGCGGCGTCGTCGCGATCACCTCGCAGAATCACGGTTTCGCCGTCGAAGGGGAGAGCCTCCCGGCCGACGTCGTTGCGACGCACGTCAACTTGAACGATGGAACGCTCGAAGGCTTTCGCCACCGCGTGCTGCCGGTCCTCGCGGCCCAGTTCCATCCGGAGGCGTCGCCCGGTCCTCACGACGCGAACGTACTCTTCGACAAGTTCATCGCCGAGATGGACGCGCGCCGCCGGCGGGAGGCGGGGTGAAATCCCTTCCGCTCGAGGTCGCCCGCGCGTATCTGCGCGCAAGGTCCTCGAGGCTCATCTCCTCCGTCTCGATGCTGTCGATCGCCGGCATCGGCCTCGGAGTCGCAGCTCTCGTCGTCGCGATGGGCCTCCTTTCCGGTTATCGCGGCGAGATCCGGGAGAACCTGATCGGCGCGAACGCCGAGGTCGTCCTCTTTCCGCTGTCCACGGCGGCGGAGGCCGACCCGGAGTCGGCGGTCCGCCGTGTGGCGAGGCTCTCCCGGGTCCGGGCGACGTCACCCGTCATCTATCAGTCGGGTCTGGCGTCGTCGGCCGCGACTCCCGACGGCACCGACGTCGTCCTGAAGGGGATCGATCCCGCGGGGGAACGCCGGGTCTCGAAGATCGACGCCTTTCTGCCGGGCGTCGAGTCGCTCCTGACGCGCGAATCGGCGGGGTCGCGCCCGGGCGTCGCCATCGGCGTCGAGCTCGCGCGGCTTCTGGACGTGAAAGAGGGGGACACGATTCTCCTCTCCGTCCCGGACAACACCCGCGGCGCCTCGGGGCTCGTGCCGCGCAGCATGCCGGTTCGGGTGGCGCGGGTCTTCCGGACGAACTTCTACGAGTCCGACTCGGAGCTCGTCTTTCTCGACCGCGAGGTCCTGCGACGCCTTGCCCGCATGGAGGGAATGGCGAACGTCATCGAGATCAAGCTCGACACCATCCGCAACACCGCTTCGGCCGCACGCGACATCGCGGAGGCCGCCGGGAAGGAGTTCTCGGTGACCGACTGGCGCTCCCTGAACAGCGGCCTCTTCTCGGCGCTCGCGATCCAGCAGACGACGCTCTTCTTCGTCATCGGGCTGATCGTCGCGGTGTCGACCTTCAACATCGTCGCGACGCTCGTCATGACGGTACAGGAAAAGAAGCGGGACATCGGCGTGCTCACGGCTCTCGGCGCCGAACCGAAGTTCTTCCCGCGGGTCTTCCTTTCGCTCGGCGCCCTCCTCGGCGGCGCCGGGGTCGTCGCGGGCGCCGCGTTCGGAGCTCTCGTCTGCTGGATCATGACCACGTTTCGCCTGTTGCGGTTCCCTCCCGGGGTCGCGGAGATCTACTTCGTCTCGTACATCC
Organism: Thermoanaerobaculia bacterium; assembly: GCA_035763965.1. GTDB lineage: Bacteria > Acidobacteriota > Thermoanaerobaculia > UBA5066 > Gp7-AA6 > Gp7-AA6. The sequence continues at coordinate 6,523 of DASUAD010000069.1, forward strand.
CGTTCCGGGTGCGGCCGCTCGACGTGGCGGCGATCGTCGGATTCTCGGCCGTCGTCATCCTCCTCGCCTCGTGGATTTCCTCTCGCCGGGCCGGACGCATCGACATCGCCGAGGCGCTCCGGTACGAATAACCGTC
>DASUAD010000070.1:0-3459 GCA_035763965.1 Thermoanaerobaculia bacterium
TCGACGGCGGCCTCGCGCGCATCGAGCTCCGCGAGCTCGGCGGTCGCGGCGAGCAGATCGTCGGCCCGGTCGAGAACCGCCCGGCCGAGCGAGGTCAGAATCCTCTCGACTTCGCGTCTCTCCTCCGCGGCGGCGAGCGCGAGATCGTTGTTGGATTCGACCACTTCGAGGGGTTCGACGAAGACGGTCTGCCCGGATCCGGAACGGTCGTGCACGATCCCCGCGACGCGCGATCGCGCGGACGCCGATACCGGCAGGCAGTACCGGTCGTTTCTGAGCACGATGACCGAGTCGGCGAGCGCGTCCCGCCGGGTCTCGAGCATTTTCTCGAGCCGCCGCGAAACGTCCGCGCGGTGACGCCGGAGCTTGCGGCGCAGCGCCGCGAGCTCGCTCGACGCGTCGTCGCGAACCGCGCCATCCGGGCCGATGATGCGCGCAGCCGCGTCGATGAGCTCCTGCAGATCCGGGAGACGCTCGCGGCGTTCGGAAAGGTGCGGCGTCTCGACTCGCGCGAGATCGCGCCGGACCGCCTGGACGGCTTTCGCGGAGGAGACGATCGGGCGGAAGTCCGCCGGCGCCGCGGACCCGCCCGAGCTCTCGAGCAGCGCGAGAGGCGCCGCGAGATGCTGGAGACCGGCGAGCGGGAGACGCCCTTCGCGCGCACGGAACTCCACGAGCTCGGAGAGCTCGTCGAGCCGGCGGCGGACCGACGGCTCATCCCAGGAAGGTTTCGTTCGGAGGACGGCCTCCCGGCCGGGGGGCGTGCGGGCAAGAGAGGAGATCAGCTGGAGAACGACGTCGAATTCGAGTGCATGGAGATCGACGCCGTTCTCCGCCGGAAGATTCGTTACATCGTCGCGCGACGCTCCTCCGAGAGCTTGCGGAGCATCTTTTTGCGGGCCTGGATCGCCTTGCGCTTCCTCTTCGCGCTGGGCTTCTCGTAGTGCTGGCGCTTCTTCAGCTCCGAGAGGATGCCCGACTTCTCGCACTTGCGCTTGAAGCGCCGCATCGCGTTCTCGAAGGACTCGTCTTCTTTCACGTGGACCAGAGGCACGGACTTTCACCCCCTTCGGCGCGGGTTCGGATCGATCCATCAATTTACCCGGGCGATCCTTTCATGTCAACGAAATGCTTCGCGCGAAAAGACTTAGCTTGATTCCGGGTCGGGATCGTTCGAATCGGGTTGCCCGCGCTCGGACCGAAACGTCCCGAAAGCGTGACTCCTTCCTTCAATTCTCTTTTTTCGCGGGCGGGGCTTCCAGGACTCGGCCGCGAGCCGGACGTTCGCCGTGGAACTCCAAATCCCGGCGGGAAAATCACTTACCCCGTTTGACGGATCGGGAGGCCGCCCGGATAATCCGGCCGCATGGCGGATCGCGTGACTGCTTCCGCCCCGAACCCGGAGGATCTTCGCGCCCGGCTGCGCGAACGGCTTTCGGCCCTGAAGGGCGAGCTCGAGAGGCTTCGGTTCGAGACCGACCGACGCTGGGACGAGCTTCTGGCGAGGCTCACGGACAGGCCCGAGGAGATCGTCCCGGAGGAGCTCCTGCGCCTGAGCACGACGGTCCCGAGCCCGCCGGCCCGTCCCGGATCCATCGCAGCGGACAGCCTGCGCCGCCTCGACGCGGCCGGGAGCCAGGTCGAGGCGCTGACCCTGTTCCTGGAAGAGTGCCGCGTCCATGCGTCCCGGGCGGCGCTCCTGGTCGAACGCCGCGGCCGGTTCGAGGTCTGGAAATCCTCCGGTTTCGGCGACGCGGGCGCGGGCGCTGCGCGCGCGGCCGCGATCGGCTCGGAGGGCGTGCTCGCCCGGGTGCGCGAGGGGATTCCGCAGCGTCTCGGGCGGGCCAACGAGATCTCGGCGGCGCTCGGAGCCGACGACGCGACGGAGGCCGTCCTCGTGCCGTTCGTCGTCCGCGAAAAGGTGTCGGGCGCCGTTTACGCGGACGCCTCGGCCGATCGCGTCCTCGATCGGGACGCGGTCGCGACCCTGACGTGGATCGCGGGGCTCGTGGTGGACCGACTCGCGCGGCGCAAGTTCGTTCCGGCGCCCCCGCTCCGCGCTTTCGAGAGCGCGGAGCCGATGCCCGCCCCCGACACCGCGCCGTCGTTCGCCTCGACTCCGCCGGCCGAGCAGCCGGCGGCTCCGCTTCCCAAAGAAGGGGGCCTTCCGACGCGTCCGCCGGCGGCGGCGCCGGCAGCCGCCGGGCGCGTGCTCGGAGGTCCTCTCGCCCCGGCGGGAGGGGAGGGGGATCGCGAGGAGGCGCGCCGGTTCGCGCGACTGCTCGCCTCCGAGATCAAGCTCTACAACGAGCGCGAGGTCTCGGAAGGTCGCGAGCGAGGCGACCTCTACGCGCGGCTTCGAGACGACATCGAGCGCGGCCGCCGTCTCTACGAGGAACGGGTTCCCGCCGAGGTACGTTCGGGCGCGGACTATTACTACGAGGAGCTCGTGCAGGTCCTCGCGGGAGGAAGAGCGGACGCCTTGAGGTGACCCCGAAGCGGTCATCCCGAGCGAACCGAGGGATCTCTCGGTGACCGGAAAGCGGTCATCCCTTCGCTTCGGACAGGGCGGGCTCCGAGCACGGCGAAGGACCTCTTCCTCAGCCGAATTTCTCCGTCTCGATCCGGTTTTTCGTTTCGATGGTCCGAATCGGAGCCCTCCTCGCGGTCTTCCTGGTCGTCTCCACGGCTCTCGCCGACATCCCCATGCGCCCGGTCACGTCCGACCTGGACGCGGAGTTCGCGCGCGCGGCGGACCTGCTCGAGCAGGGGGACCGCGCCGCGGCGGAGACGGTGCTCGGGCATATCGGCGCGAAGTCGGGACAGCGCGCGTGGCGCGCGCGGATCGCCTTCCTTCTCGCCGCGGACGACGAAAGGCGAAGTGATTTCGCGGCCGCGGAGCGGAAACTGCGCGGCGCGGAGGCCGCGGCGATCGGGCTCGAGCCCTATCGTCGGGAACGACTGGGCCGCGTGCTTCTCGCTTCGGGCCGGATCGACGCGGCGGTCGAGGAGTGGAAGGGCGCGCTCGATGCGGAGGAACCATTCGCGATGCGGATAGCGGTCGCGCGCGAGATCGCCGGCGCCCTCGAGAAGGACGGACGCGTGCGCGACGCCCTCGCCGTGCTCGGTCGGGCGGCCGCAGGCGCACGCGGGACGGACTTCTCCGCGATCGAAGTCGATCGAGTTCGACTCGGGCTCGCCGCCGGGGATTCCCGCTCGGTCGCCGATGCGGCGCGGGCCCTCCTTCTGCGCGCGCCCGCGGCCGACGTCGCGCGCGCCACCCCCGCGGCAGTGCGCGCGGTGCTGAAGCGCGAGGAGAAACGCCTCTCGGCAGCGGGCCGCGCGCGTCGGGGCCGCGCGCTCGTGGCGGCGGGAGACCCGAAGCGCGGTTACCGATTACTCGCGGAGCGTCCCGGAGCGTGGCCAGCGGCGGACCGCGCGGCGAACCAGCTCGCTCTC
>DASUAD010000071.1:0-3720 GCA_035763965.1 Thermoanaerobaculia bacterium
CTCGAGTCGCTCGCGTTCTTCCAGACGAAGGTGTCGCTCAAGGCATCGAACGTCCCGATGATGGTGGACGCGTACAGGCTGTTCTCGCGGCAGAGCGATTACCCGCTCCACCTCGGCGTCACCGAGGCGGGATCGCAGTTCGCCGGCACGATCAAGTCCTCGATGGGAATCGGCGTCCTGCTGGCCGAAGGGATCGGCGACACGATCCGCGTCTCGCTCGCCGCCGATCCGGTCGAGGAAGTCCGCGTCGGCCGGGAGATCCTGAAAGGGCTCCACCTGCGCGATGACGGCGTGAACGTGATCGCGTGCCCCACCTGCGGGCGTCTCGAGGTGGACATGCTGCCGATGGTCGAGCGCGTCGAGAAACACCTCGCGGGCGTGAAGCTGCCGCTGCAGGTCGCGATCATGGGCTGCTCGGTGAACGGCCCCGGCGAGGCGCGAGAAGCCGACATCGGATTCGCCGCCGGCAAGGACATGGGGATGATTTACAAGAACGGCGAGCCGTACCGCAGGATCGGTGGTCCGAACATGCTGGACGAGTTCATCGCGGAAATCGACCGGCTGGTCGAGGAGCGGACGAAGGCAGCTGTGGCGGCCCGGAGCGGCTCGGACTAGAAACGATTTCTCCCCGCGCGCGGAGCGAGATCACGGTTCTCAACAGCTGCCCGGGTACGTAGGTCTCCGAGAGAATGACCGTCGTGAGCAACGGGGATTTCCCGGGAACTACTCGGAACCCTCGCATGGAATCGGAAGCGATCGTCATCACGCCCACGCTCAACGAGCGAGAGAACATCGCTCTCCACGTCCGCGACGTGTTTCAGGCCGTGCCGCAGGTTTCGATGTTGGTGGTCGACGACGGCTCCCGAGACGGAACAGTCGAGGAAGTCGAAGCGCTCAGAGGAGGCCGTTATCCCCGGCTTCACCTGCTCGAGCGAAAGGGCTCGCCGAGCTTCGCCGCCTCGTATCGGGACGGGATCCAGTGGGCGCTCCAAAACGACTTCCGTCTTCTGATTTCGATGGATGCGGACCGGTCGCATCCTGCGACGACGATCCCCGCTCTCCTGCGGGCGGCCCAGGCCTCCGACCTGGTCGTGGCATCCCGATACGTCAGCGGCGTCAGCGTGAGGAACTGGCCGTTGCGTCGCGTTCTGCTCTCCGCGATGGCGAACACGTACGCCCGTGTGGTCACGTCCCTCCCCTGCAGTGATCTGACGAGCGGGTTCTGCCTCTATCGTGCGGAGTTCGTTCGCGATGCCATGGCCGGGAACCTGTTCACCTCCGGTTACGCGTTTCTGATCGAGATGAAGTACCGAGCCTGGCGGGCGGGAGCTCGGCTGCACGAGGTTCCGTACACGTTCGTCGAGCGCCGCCTGGGAACCTCGAAGATGAGCGGCCGGCGGCTTCTCGAAGGAATCGTCGCGCCGATCCTCTGCCGGGTTCTTCTCGGCCGTCCGGACGCCGAGGTTCGCAACCGGCCGACCGGCCGCGACGAGACCTGAGAGCCGAAATCTTCCGCTCGAGCTCTTCTCCGATGTCTGCCCGTCCAGGCCGGACACCGGCCGCAGGCGGCGTCGCTAGAATCTCGCCGGGAAGATGAACCGAAGGTCCGGGATCGACTGGCACGGTTTCCGAGTCTTCCAGGCCGAAGCAGCGCATCCGCCGAGCTCTCCGCCCGTTTCGTATTCCGCACCGGGCGGCCTCGCCCGTCTGCGCTCCGCTCTGGCCCGTCCTCCCCTGTGGGTGACGCTCCTCGTTTGCGCGGCGATCCTCGCCGCCCGGCGCCCCGCCCAGGTCCGGAACCCGCAATTCTGGGCGGAGGACGGCACCGTCTTCTACGCGCAGGCTCATACGCTCGGTGCCCGCGCCTTCACGAGATCCTTCGCCGGTTTCCTCCACACGGTCAGCCGGATCGGCAATGCGATCTCTCAATGGTTCGATCCCGCATGGGCACCGACGGTCTCGATGGCGGCGGCATTCCTCCTGACGCTCTACGTCGCGGCGCGGACGCAGTCGGGCCGGTTCCCTCTGCGGCCCCACGTCGCCTACGCGCTCGCGGTGGTGCTCGTCCCCGATACCTTCGAAATCCTGCTCCTCCTGGTCAACGCCGACCGGATCGTGGCAGCTGGCCTCTTGCTCGTACTCATCTCCCGGGACGCCCGTCGATGGTGGCAGCACGCGCACGACGTCGCGGCGGTCTCGGTATTGGGGCTCACCGGACCCTACAGCGTCTTCTTCGCGCCGCTCTTCATCTGGCGGGCGATCCAGCGTCGAACCCGCTCGAGCGTCGCTCTCGCCGTCCTCGTTCTCGTTTGCGCTTCGATTCAGGGGCGCCTGATCGCGCTGCACCAGATGGGGAAACTCGAGGACGAAGGATTCGCGGCGATGGGCGCCGGCGAGGTCGTTTACGCCAAACTGCTCGCGGTGCCCGGGATGCGGATCGCGGGTTCCCTGGTCGCAGGCGCTCGCGTGCCTCTCGACTATCCGCTGCCGGTGGAGATCGTTCTCGGGCTCGGCGTGCTCGTCGCAGTCGCGCTGCTCGCGATGCGCAGGGGCCCCGCGCGGACGGAGCGGGTCTGGCTGGCGCTCGCGTTTCTCCTCGTCCTGGCGAGCGCGCTCTATCGCTGCCGTTTCGTTCTGCCCGACCTGTGCCACGCGGTCTACGGCGCGCGGTATTTCTACCTGCCCCAATTGATCGTCCTCTGGTTGCTGATCGACTTCGCTGTCGAGCGCAGAGGCTGGCTTTCTCGCGGCGCAGCAGTCCTTCTCCTCTGGATGCTCGTCGCGAACGTTCCGCGGCTCCGGGAGCCGGGTCTGCAGGACTTCCGGTGGGTCGACTACGCGCCGAAGATCCGGGCCGGCGAAGCGGTGGAGATCCCGATCAACCCCGGCGGGGTCGAACCCTGGATCGTGAGACTTCCCGCGCGGAAACGTTGAGTCAGCGAGCCCGTTCCGGCGGCAGCAGGACCGTCGTATCCCCGACTCTCGCCCGAACCGGATAGTTCTCGAGCACCCAGGCCCACACGCGCGGAATCCGCCGCGAGTTGGGGATCCCGTCGATCGCGTCGAGCCAGGTTCCGGTCTCGAGAAAGACGAGGGCCGGCGGCCGCGTCGCGAGGTCGCGCAGAATTTCGTCCTCGAACGGAGCCATCGGCGGCACTTCGGCAAACCGCGTCGGGTTCACGCGGCGGAGGAAGAAATAGAGTCCCGCCCGGTTCGAGAGATCGAGCACCGGAGCGCCCGGAGGTGCGCAGCGATCCGTGAACTCGATCAGCGCGCGGAGGTTCCTCTCCTCGTCGCGCGGGACCCGGGTGCCTCCGCCGCGCGGAATCGTCAGCGGAACCGTCCACGCGAGCGGCACGTTCCTCCGGCGAACGTTCGCGGTATTCCGGAAGACGGCGAGAAGGCGGCCCGGACCGTTCATGGCGAACGCCGCGAGAACGCCGACCGCCACGAGCACGACCCTCAGCCTCCGCGGTGAGGCGGCTCCGTCGCCGAAGGTCTCGAACGCCGCCAGGAGCAGGAGAAAGAACAGCGGCCCGGTCAGCGCGTTTCCGGCCTGGAGGTGGAACCGGAAGATCACGGCGCTCGCGTCGCGAGCCACGCGACCGCGAAGACGGCGCTCATTCACGCCGCACCGCGGGCCGTGCGAAGGGGGAGGGCGGGAAGGCGCGGAGTCGAGATCGGATTCACCGTCGGGTTCTTCTCCTCTGTACGATAAGC
>DASUAD010000072.1:0-2234 GCA_035763965.1 Thermoanaerobaculia bacterium
TTCCACGTGAACCACGGAGGCTTTGACGTTCCTCGCCCTGTCCCCGAGCGTGTGGACTATGACCCCGCAGGAGACCGCGCAGTAGGGACAGATACTTCGGGTCTCCGTGGTGCGCGAGATCTTGAACTCGCGCATCTCGGCCTTGGCGCGGGCGACGTCGAACCCGAGGGCGATCGTGCTCCCGACGGCCGTGGCCTTCAGAAATCCGCGACGGGTCAGCTCCATGGTCCCACCTCCCGCGGAAACGAAGCGCTGACGCCATTCCAAAACCGCCGTCGCGCTTTGTCAAGTCTTTTCTGGAAGGGTCGATTCGAGCTACGCCGTGAGTATCCGCGCCGGATGCGAGTAAACGTTGTAGCGCCTCTCCCTCAGGAACCCGACGAGCGTCAAACCCGCGGCGTCCGCCAGCTCGACGGCGAGGCTCGAAGGGGCGGAGACGGATGCCACGATCGGGATGCCGGCGAAGTAAGCCTTCTGGACGATCTCGAACCCCGCGCGGCCGGAGACCATCAGCACGGACTCCGTCAGCGGCAGGCCATCCTCGAGCAGGATGTGCCCCACGACCTTGTCGGTGGCGTTGTGGCGCCCGATGTCTTCGTGCAGAACCCGGATGTGGCCTTCGGCGTCGAAGAGACCGGCGGCGTGCAGGCCGCCGGTCCGGGAAAAGACGGACTGGCCCTCGCGCAGCCTTCCGGGCAGCGCGAAGAGCACCTCCGGCCGGATCCGGATTTCCGAGACGAGGTGCGGGGTCTCGGGCGGTATGACGTTTTCGATCGAGGTTTTTCCGCAGACTCCGCAGGCGGAGCCCATGACCGTTCCCCGTTCCAGTTTCTCGCCGCGGGCGTGGGCATCCGGAGCCAGGGTCGCGATCATCACGTTCCCACGGAGCTCGGGGTCGATGCGGGGATCCGCGGGCCGGTCGAGGCCGAGGATGTCGTTCCGGGAGGCCACGACGCCTTCAGCGAAGAGGAGGCCCGCCGTGAGCTCCTCGTCGTGACCGGGTGTTCGCATGGTGGTGACGAGAGGTCTTCCGCGGACGACCTCGCTCGGACGGATTCGGATCTCGAGGGGTTCCTCGACCGCCAGTGCGTCGTCTCGCTCGACCTGTCCCTGTCCCTCACGGGCGACTACCCGCACGCGTTCGATCGGGTCCACGTGGCTCATTATCGCGTCCAGATCAACGAGGGCAGCGCTCGGCTCGAAATCCGTGCGGAAACGCCCCTCAGACCTCTCCGTCCAATGGTTCGAAGACGAGCTCGGTCGTGATCGCGATCGCCGCACGCAGGGAGCGGTAGACCGCGCAGCGGTCGCGGTAGAAGCCGTGAACCCGCTCGGCAGTCTCACGCTCCGATTCGGGCGCCTTCAGCTTCAATCGGAGGTGGATCCGCTTGATGACGAGAACTCCTTCCTCCTTCTCGAGTTCGCCCGATGCCTCCCCGATCAGCCGATCTCCCGATGCCGAGACCTTGCGCACCTCCAGTGCGCCTGCAAATGTGCCCAGCAGTCAACCTGCCGCTGCGGCGACGACGTAATCGAGGGTCGCCGCGTGAGGCTCGAACGCGTCCGGAGCGATCTTGTAGTGCGCGGCGACCGCGCCATGGACGCCGAAGATCACGGGCTCCTTCTCCGCCGGCAAATAAGCCCTCCGGACGGGACCGGCCACCCGTTCGATTCGCACTTCCGATCGGTAGACCACGTCGGCCATCTCGATTCCCCTTCCTCCCCGGCCGCGGACCTCCCTCGGGTCAGCTCCGTCGCTCCGGCGCCGACCGGAAAGACGCGAGCCCGCCCGATCGGCGGTCCGCTCCGTCCGGGAACTCTACGCCAGCGCCACGTCCTTCCGGATCCGTGCAGGCGACCGCGTTCGGCCCGGTCCCGAGAAAGCCCCGCTTCCGCGGGGTTTCCTCCACCTCAAGACAAAGCCCCTCCCGAGGGAGGGGCTGGAAAAGTCCGATGAGTCCCGAACTACGACGGGAACGTCACCACGATGACCGACCTGCCGAGATTGGTCGTGCCGATCAGATCGGTCGCCGCCGAGATGCGCGATGAATCGATCCCATGGCGGTCGACCAGATACGCCTTGGCGCCTTCCGCGCGCTGGCGGGCGAGCGATTCCCGGCGCGAACCCGCCGTCCCGTCGTCCGGAGACCCGGTGATGACGACGGTCGCACGCGGGTTCTCACGCAGCCGGAGCGCAACAGCGTCCAGACGTGCCTTCGCGATGTTCGTGATGT
>DASUAD010000073.1:0-2405 GCA_035763965.1 Thermoanaerobaculia bacterium
GCGTACGAGCCGACCACGGCGTCGAAGCCCAATGCCAGAGCGAGCAGGCGCCATTTCATCGTGACTGTCTCGCGGCAGGCCGAGCGAAGCTTACGCTCGTCCCCCTCCCGTCTGAAGTGGCGACTTCCCGTTGAATTTAGGACACTCGTTGGCTTGATGATTGGGGAGATTACGTCTCCGACGAGAAGCCAGACGGACTCTTCCTGGCGGTTCCCGCGGCGAGAGTCGAGCCGTGGGCGACCAGTTCGCCGACGCGGGGTCGTTCACGAGCTTCCACGGCGTTTCCCCGACAGCCGAAACGCGATCGAGCGATCTCTCGGCTTCCTCGACCTTTCGGAACGAATCGTTTCGCAATCCGGCGAGACGGGGACACGTCGATCCGGGACGTCAGGGAGAGCCGAGGCGGGGCTTGACACCGGACGGGACGGACTCTAGCATCCCCCTCCCGGGGATAGGGAGAGATCGCATGAAACCCGCCAGGAAGAGGTCGTCGGTCGTCGGTCGTCCGGAGTCGAGCGCCGCAAACCTGCCTGCCGCAGTGCGAAAGGACCTCGACTCGCGGCTCGCCCGCATCGAGGGTCACGTGTCCGCGATCCGGCGGATGCTCGCTGCGGGTGACGACTGTGACTCGCTGCTCATTCAGGCGTCGGCGGTTCGTTCCGCCATCAACGGCGTTCTCGTCGGATTGATGGAGGCGCACCTGGAGTCCTGCGTCGTGCCCTGCGCACGCACCGGGAACAACGAAGAGGCGCTCGATCGGTTTCGTCAGGCTCTCGAGACGGTCTTGAAGAGGTCGTGAGGTTGAGCGGCGCAGCGAACGCGAAGCTTCTGAGCGCGGGCGCCGTCGCGTCGGCCGTTGCGGCCTCGATCTGCTGTTTCGGTCCCCTCGCGCTGGCGCTGCTCGGCCTGGGCGGCGGGGCGCTGTTGTCGACGCTCGAGCCCTACCGTCCGTATTCGCTCGCGTTTTCCGGTTTGTTCCTGGGAGGCGCTTTCTACCAGTCCTATCGCCGGCGGCCGGACGAGTGCGCGCCCGGATCGTCCTGCGCCCGCCCGGCGCCCCGGAGAGGTCAGAGGATCGTTTTGTGGACCGCGGCCATCGTCGTCGCGCTGGCGGCGGCGTTCCCGTATTACTCCCGGTGGCTTTTCGAATGAATTCCAGGAGGTTCGTCGTGAAGAAGCTCTCGATCGTTCTCATGGCTCTGGCTCTCTTGTGTGCTCTCACGTGGCCGCTCCACGCGGAGACGAAGTCGGCGACGTTCGAGGTGAGCGGTTGGACGTGCGGGTCGTGCGCGTCCGCCACCCGGATCGCCCTGAAGAAGCTCGACGGCGTCCAGGACGTGAAGACCGATCACGACAAGGCGGAAGTCCTCGTCACCTACGACGACGCGAAGGTCACGACCGACCGGATGGTCCAGGCGATCGCGAAGCTCGGATATAAGGCGACGCTCAAGAACGGCGGAACCCCGGCCGGCCCGGCGCGCTCTCCACGCTTTCCGAGCGCGGCGCCGCCGATCGCTTCGAAGAGTGCGGCCCCCTCTCCCGAGCGCGTGAGCCTCTTCGAGGTCCCTCTCGAGTGCGCCGCTAAAGAAGGCCTCGGCTGCGGGTCCGCGGCCAAGCCGATCTTGAAGGAGCTCGCCAAGGACTCCACGATCGCCGACGCCCGGATCAACTACGCCGGAACGGTCCTGGCCGTGGTCTGGAAGGATCCGGGCGTCCGGTCGGACGAGGCGATCGAGACCCTCTTCGACAAGCGTCACCTGGCGGCCGCGGCGCTCCGGGGCGAAGCGCGCAAGAAGGCGCTCGAGGAATTCCGGACGGGCGCGTGGTACGGCGCCGCGGACGTCGACCGGTTGAGCGAGGACGAGGCGCGGGTCATCGCCGCGAGGATCGTGAATCGGGCGAAGCCCCGCCTCGGTCTGGCGCCCGATCGGGTGGAGGCCCTGACCGAGGACCTGGCCGTCGTCTTCGCGCGGCACATGACCGGAGAGGAGTGTGATGTGAGAAGAGAGGTCGTCGAGGAGGAGCTGGTTCAGGCCGCGAGCAAGCACCTGAACGCCGAGCAGATGGCGGAGCTGCGCAAAGCCGGAGAGCAGGGAATCATGGCGCTCCCCGGCGAGGCGAAGTGACCGAGGTTGCCGCCTCGCTGCCGGGAGAACGCCCGGACAACACCACGATCCGGCCGTCTCGCTCCGTCGCGAAAAAAGGGGACGAAAAAAGGGGACGGATTTATTTTCCGGCGGGCGGCCCCTCGAGTTCGATCTGCCAGATGTCCGCCTCGCTGTGGTCGCGAACGAGGAAGAGGGTCCGGTCGTCCCGCGAGATGCCGAACTTCGCCCGAACGATGCCGATCCCGCTTCCGCTTCTCTCCCCGGGCCGGAGGCGCAGCCTGTCGAGCACCGGCACCG
>DASUAD010000074.1:0-5991 GCA_035763965.1 Thermoanaerobaculia bacterium
CGCCGCGAAAGGCGACAAACGCTTACTGCAGAAGCTTCACGTGGAGGCCGGACCTCCCGCCGCCCGCCGGCCCCAGAGGAAGAAGACCGCCGCGGACACGGTCGCCAGCACGACTCCGTAAGCCGCGGCGACGCCGATCTCGTTCAGCCGCAGCGACGAGAGGATCTCGATGGAGATCGGACGGGTCTCAAAAGTGTAGAGCACGATCGACACGACGAAGTCGCCCAGCGCCGTGATGAAGGCGAGGCTCGCCCCGGCGGCCAGCGCCGGCGCGAGCAGCGGAAGGTCCACCCGGCGGAACCGGCGCCACCGGGAGGCGCCCAGCGACGCTGCCGCCTCGTCCAGCGCGGGATCGAGCTGCCGAAACCCCGCGAAGGTCGAGCGGCCGGTGAGTGGAAGGTTTCGCACGAGGTAAGCGAGCGGCAGGATCGCCGCGGTGCCGACGAGGACGAACCGGCCGATCCCGGGCGCGTGAACCGAGAAGGTCGTCGAGAGCGCGACCGCGAAAACCGTTCCGGGCAGCGCCCACGGGATGGTGAGCAGCGTCTCGAGCAATCCGCCCAGACGCGATCTCGCGCGGACCGCGAGGCGCGCTGCGGCGAAGCCGAGGACCAGGGCGGCGGCGGTCGCCACCGCCGCCATCCAGAGAGAGTTCACGAGCGGGCGCAGCCGCTCCGGCTCCGAAAGAAGCGAGGCGTAGTTGGAAAGACCGAGCACCGGCGGCAGGATCTCGACCGTCCACGTCCCGCGCGGGACCAGCGACACGAGGACCAGCGTCGCGTGCGGGAGCAGCAGCACCGCGGCCAGGAGCCAGCCCAGCGCCGCGGCCACCCAGCGCGACCGGCCGAGCCGCCGCCGCGCCGGGGCGATCCCGCGGCCGCCGCCGGTGACCACGCGACCCCGCTCGCTCGCCTGGAGAAGCGCCAGCCCCAGGAGCGCGACGGCCGCGAGCGTCACCGTCTCGACCATCGCCATCGGAAGATCACCGTTCAGCTTCGACGCGACGATCTGCGTCGTCATCACCCGGAACCCGCCGCCGAAGACGTAGGGCGCGGAGAACGAAGCGAGCGCGGTCATGAACGTGAGGAGTGCCGCGCCGGTGAGCGCGGGGCGCAGCAGCGGCAGCGTCACGCGCGCGAGGATCCGGCCGCGCGACGCGCCGAGGCTCGCTGCCGCTTCCAGGACCGAAGCGTCGAGGCGCGCGAGGCCGGCTCTCGTGAACAGATAGAAGTAGACGTACATCGAGTAGGCGTGCACGAGGAGGACGGCGGCGGGGCCGGAGAGCCGCCAGGGCGACTCTTCGAGGCGGAAGAGGGCCTGGATCGCGCGCGCGACGAAGCCGCTCTCTCCGTACAGAAAGAGAAACGCGATCACCCCGACGAGCGGCGGAAGCACGACCGGAAGCGCGACGAGGCCGCCGAGCACGCGGCGACCGGGGAACTCCGTCCGCTCGAAGAGGAACGCGAGCGGTACGCCGATCGCGGCGGAGAGCCCGACCGTCGCGAGCGAGATCCAGACGCTCGCCCACAGAGCGCGCCACTCCTCGGGCCGCCGGGCGAACTCGGCGAAGTGCGACAGCGTCCACCGCGGCGCTTCGAGCGCCTCACCGAGCGTGATTGCGAGCGGCCATCCGACGAGCCAGACGAGCAGGAGAGCGAGCAGAATCGCCCCCGGGCTTCCGCGTCGCGTCATCCGGGAACACCCCTCTCGATCCGCGGATAGACGCGCGGGGGCGGCCCGCCGTGCACCGGCGCCACGAAGACGTTCCATCCGCGCTGCACCGAATCGGGTGCGGCAAGCACCTCGACCTCGACGCCCGCGGCGAGCTCCACGGCGAAGTAGGTCTCGCGTCCGGCGAACCGCAGCTCGACGACGCGCCCCTCGGCCGCCGTCCCGTCCCGCGCGGTCGAGAACCCGATCGCCTCCGGCCGCACGACGGCGTCGACCGGCGACCCGTCGAGGAGGTCCCAATCGGCGATCGCGGGCCAGGCCGCGCCGCCCGGCAGCCGCACGCGGCCGGACGCCTTCTCCCAGCGGCCCGGAACGATGCTCGAGCGGCCGATGAAGCCCGCGACGAAGCGGGTCGCCGGCGAGTCGTAGAGCTCGCGGGGCGCTCCAACCTGCTCCAGAGCGCCCGCGTTCATGAGCGCGACGCGGTCGCCGAGCTCGAACGCCTCCTCCTGCTCGTGCGTCACGAAGACCGTCGTGATCCCGACGTCGCGGATGATCCGCTTCAACTCTCTTCGCGTGCGGCCGCGGAGGGTCGGATCGAGGTTCGAGAGCGGCTCGTCGAGCAGGAGAACGCGCGGCCGCGGCGCCAGTGCCCGCGCGAGCGCCACGCGCTGCTGCTGTCCGCCGGAGATCTCGGTCACTTTCCGCCCTTCGAACCCGGACAGGTCGACCGCCGCGAGGGCCTCGGCGATCCGCGCACGGAGCTTCTCCCCGCGGACGCCCGACGATTCGAGACCGAATCCCACGTTGCCGGCCACGGTCATGTGAGGGAAGAGCGCGTAGTTCTGGAAGACGACTCCGAATCGGCGGCGCTCCGGCGGGAGCGACGTCACCTCCTCGCCTTCGACGAGCACGCGTCCGGAGTCGGGCGTCTCGAGTCCGGCGACGGTGCGCAGAACGGTCGTCTTCCCGCTGCCGGAGGGGCCGAGGAGGGCGAGGATCTCGCTCTTCGCGACCGAAAGAGACACGTCGCGCGTCACGTGAAGGCCCCCGAAATGTTTGTCGAGCCGGTCGAGGACGAGGAAGTTACTCCCTCTCCCCGCGTGCGGGACTCCCTCTCCCTCCGGGAGAGGGTTGGGGTGAGGGGATTGCCTCGCCATCACCGCCCCTTCCCCCGCACCTCCCGGTCCCACCGCGCCATCCACGCCGGACCTTCGCGGCCGATCCGATCCCAGTCGATCTTCGCGGGCACGAGGTCATTCTGGACGCCGCGCGCCCATTCGGGCAGCTCTCCCTCCGGGAGGTCCGTCCGCGCGGGCAGACGGAAGGCTCTCTCCGCTGCGAGCTTCTGAGCCTCCGCGCTCCCGAGCCAGTCGATGAACGCCCTGGCCGCCTCCGCGTGCGGCGCGCCGCGGACGAGGCCCACGGCGTCGTCGATCACGGGCGTGCCGCTCGTCGGAAACGAGTAGGCGAGCGGCCCGCGCCGGACCTCGAAGAGCGTGTCGGGGAGGTCCCAGACCGTGACCAGACCTTCGCGGCGGATGATCTTCTCGAGAAGGATCGACGGGTTGAAGACGTACTCCTTCGTCTGCGCGTCGAGCCGGCGCAGCCAGTCGAATCCGCTTTCGGCGCTGCCGGTCTCTTCGATGGAGCGTTCGACGATCGTGCCCCAGACCGCGCGCATCGTGCCGGAGGCCAGCGGATCGCGGATCAGGATCTTCTTCTTCCAGCGCGGGTCGAGAAGGTCGTCCCAGTCCTTCGGCGCGTCGGCCTCCGGGACGGCGGCGCTGTTGTAGACGATGACGACCGGCGTGCGGTAGAGCCCGAAGTAGAGCTTCTGCGGATGGCGGCTCTCCGGTGGAATGGACGCTGCCCACGCCGGCTCGAACGCTTCGAGGAGTCCCTCGCGCGCGCCGTTGGCGAACACCAGGTTGGGTCCGCCGTACCAGACGTCCGAACGCGGGTTCGCCTTCTCGGCGCGGACGCGGTCGTAGACGTCCTGCGAACCCATGTCGAGCCAGCGCACGTCCACGTCGGGGTGCGCGGCCTCGTAGGTCTTCTCGACGAGAGTCAGCAGGTCACGGCCGTGCGGGGAGTAGAGGACGAGCGGCGTGCGCGCGTCGCGCCGGCACGCCGGGAGAAGAGCGAGCACGAGAGCGGGGAGGATCGAAGGGCCCAGTGCGCGTACGATTCTCACGTTCGTGGCGCGGATGCTAGCAGCAGCGGTGACGTTCACCGGCACCGATATTGCTGCGTTCTCGGCAGAAGCATTCGCCCGTCAGGAGGAAAGATGCCAGAGAAGGAAACACTCGAAGCCGCCCGCCGCGACAGAGCAGAGGGCAAGTCGCCGACCACGCAGGCCGGCGAGTTCGTGCGGGAAGAGATGCATCACGTCCGCGAAGGCAAGCACGGCGCGCGGTCCACGAAGCAGGCAATCGCCATCGGTTTGTCCAAGGCGCGCCGGGCCGGCGTTCCTTTGAAGCCGCCGAAGAAGGGGAAAGCGAAAACCCGTCGGGCCGCCGCCCGGGCGTACCGGGCCGGTCAGTCGGGACGGAAGAGGAAGCCTTCGGTGAAACGGGCCCGGGCGGTTCGCGGCGCTCTCCGGCGTGAAGGTCACCGCGCGGCGACGAAGAAGTCCCTCGCCCGCCAGGCGCGTTCCGCCGCGCGGCGGCGGTCGTCGGCCTCGCGCTCCGCGGCGGCAAAGAAGGCCGCGCGCACGCGGGCCCGCCGGGGTAGGTCGACGAAGAGGAAGTAGCCGGAACCGGAAAGCTCGACAAGAAACATCGGCGGCCGCTGGCCGTATCCGCCCTCGTTGTGAGAGGTTCAACTTCTATAGACGGAGGTGTGCCATGGCAAAACCGATCCCGGACGGCTATCACAGCGTGACGCCCTATCTCTGCGTCAAAGGGGGAGAGAAGGCGATCGAGTTCTACAAGAAGGCTTTCGGCGCGACCGAGATCATGCGAATGCCCGCTCCCGGTGGAAAGATCGGTCATTGCGAGCTGCAGATCGGCGACTCCCGCGTGATGCTCGCCGACGAGTTCCCGGAGATGGAGTTTCTGTCGCCGCAGTCGATCGGGGGCTCGCCCGTGACGATGCACCTGTACGTCGAGGACGTGGACGCCACGGTGGCGAGCGCGACCGGCGCCGGGGCGACGCTGACCCGCCCGGTGAAGGACGAGTTCTACGGGGACCGCGCCGGGCAGGTCCAGGATCCCTTCGGCCACAGGTGGTACGTGTCGACGCACAAGGAGGACCTCACCATGGAAGAGATCGACAAGCGCCGGGAGGCCGCGTTCGCGACGTCGTGAGGGGGGTGCTCTCCGGCGCCGGGATCCTGCTTCTCGGCGCCGGAGTGGCCTGCGCGCAGCCGCAAGCGCGGGTCCGGTTCGAGGTCTCGACGGTAGCCGTCGGAAAGAACCCGGGCGGAGTCGCACTGGCGGACGTCAACGGCGACGGGAACCTGGACGTTCTGACCACGAACGCGGGAAGTCGCGACGTCACTCTTCTGCTGGGGGACGGCCGTGGACGGTTCTCATCGGCCCCGGGGTGGCCGGTCGCTCTGCCGATCGCGCCGCACCTGGTCGCCGGGGCCGCCGGGTTCATGGCGGTCACGGGTCACGACAGCAACGAGGTCTTCGTCATTCGGACCGGACAGCGGCCGCCCGTCGTTTCGTCCTTCCCCGCGATCGCGGGAACCGCACCCCACAACCACGGGCTCGTGATCGAAGATTTCAACGCCGACGGGACGCCCGATCTGGCGACGTCCAACAACAACGGGAACAGTGTCTCGGTCCTGCTCGGCGACGATCGCGGCGGCTTCCGTCCGGCTCGCGGCTCGCCACTTGCAGTCGGGCGCGCCCCATACCCGCTCGCGGTCGCGGATTTCAATGCCGACGGGAAGGCGGACCTCGCCACACCGGACGTTCAGAGTGACACGGTCACCCTTCTCCTCGGTGATGGAGCGGGCTTTTTCACGCCTGCACCGGGGTCGCCGTACCGCGTCGACCACCGTCCCTTCTTCCTCCTGGCAGCGAGGGTGAACGGCGACCGCGCCCCGGACCTCGTCGTCAGCCACGACGACATCGACACGATGACGATCCTCGTCAACGACGGCCGCGGCGGATTTGCTTCGTCGCGAAAGGTGAACGCCGGCGGACGGACGTGGAAGACGGGCGCAGCGGACTTCGACGGCGACGGGCGAACCGATCTCGTCGTCGGCACCGCGCCTGCCTCCGTCTCCTTTCTGTCCGGCGACGGCCGCGGCGACTTCCGACGGTCCGGCGCCGCGGTCGCCGTCGGCCGCGGCCCGTGGAACCT
>DASUAD010000075.1:0-6833 GCA_035763965.1 Thermoanaerobaculia bacterium
TGCGCCCCCGATCGCCGCGAAGAAGACGGTGAGAAACCCCGCGGAGAGGAGAAATCGTCTCATTGCCATCCTCCGAAACTTTGCGGGGAGCTTAGCACCACCGCATGCTCAGGCGGCGTACCTCTCCTCGACGGTCGCAGCAAAGAGAACGACCCCCGCCATGCCGACGGTGGCCGCGACGAGAAACGGGATCGAGGGGTGGATTCCCCAGAGGAGGCCTCCGGTGAACGCTGCAGGCGCGATCGCGGCGCTGCGAACGAGATAGTAGAGCCCGATCGAACGCGCGCGAATCTCGGGTCGCGACAGGTCGACGATCATCGCCTTGCGCGCGGGCTCACCGATTTCGCGGAGGCCGCCCACGACGAAGGCGGCTGCGAGCGCCGGAAAGGTTCTCGAGACGACGACTGCCACCGGGAAAGCGGCGAAGCAGACGAACGTCGCGATCACGAAGGGCTTTCTTCCAGCGCTGTCGGCGATTTTCGACGCCGGGACGTAGACGAGGATCGCCGTCGCCATCTGGATCGCGACCAGGGCTCCGTATTGCGGGGCGGTCAGCCCGACGATGCTCGTCGCGTAAATCACGAGGAAGACGTCGACCAGCGCCTCGCACGTTCGGATGAGCACATCGGACGCCAGCAGCCATCGCAGGGGTGGAGGAAGCGATCGCCAGACGCCCCGGATACCAGTCGGAGTCTCCTCGCGCAGGACGGGAATCCGAACCCGGGCGACGGCGGCCAGAGCGACGAAGGAGAGCGCGATCGTGATCACGAGGCCGAGCCGCACGCCCCCCCGCACGCCGAGAAGAGCGATCGCCACTCCTCCGAGCGTGGGCGCGATCACGATCGGCAGCCGCTTCAGGATGGACTGGACCGTGAAACCGATCGCGCGGCGACCGCGTGGCAGCGCGTCGCCGACGACCGCGAAGAGCGTCGGGCTCGCCATGCTCGTCCAGGCCATCCCGAAGACCAGCCCCGCGAGGAGGAACGGCCACGACGGAGCGATCGCGTAAACGGCGTACCCCACCGCCGCGACGGCGATGAACACGAGGAGCGCGCGCCGGCGCCCCCAGCGGTCGGCGATCCAGCCGCCGGGGTACTGATACGCCCCGTCGAGAAAATCGCGCAGCGTCCCGAAGAGGCCCACCGCGACGACCGGGGCGCCGAGGGCCTGCATGTACTTCGGCAGGAAGCTCTTCCAGAGGTTCTCTCCGAGCCCGAGGAGAAACATCGCGGCCGCGACCGCGACGACGTTTCGCTCGAGGCCGAGAGCGTCCACGAGAAGCGCCGGACTCCGGCGCGCCGGGCCAGACACCGGGTGATAATAGCAGTTGCTCTAGATTGTCTAGCTATTGATAGACTCAGAGTTGTGCCACCGACCGATCGCCCCCGCGCCTGGTACCTGCTCGTCCACCAGCTGCCGCCGCGGCCGCTGTATCTGCGCGCGAAGATCCGCAACCGGCTCGTCCGGGTGGGCGCCGTTGCGCTCAAGGACGCCGTCTACGTCCTTCCCCGGCGCGAGGAGTGTCTCGAGGATTTTCAGTGGGTCGCGGAAGAGGCGCGGGCCGGTGGGGGCGAGGCATGGATCTGCGAAGCGACGTTCTCCGACCGGCGCACCGACGATGCGCTCGTTGCCCGTTTCCGGGCGGAGCGCGACTCGGAATACGCGGCGCTGGCGCGCGAAGTGCGGCGCTGGCCCCGCGACGGCGCGGACCTGCTCGCCCGCGTCGCCCGTGCCCGGAAGCGCCTGGAGGAGATCGCCCGGATCGACTTCTTCGGAGCGAAAGGGCGCCGGCCGACGGAGCTCGTCATCGAACGAACGGCGAGGAACCACGAAAGGAGAAGGCAAACCATGAAGACCTCGAGCAGGGAACGAAAGTCGAAACTCGTCGGACGCACGTGGGTGACGCGACAGGGCGTGAAAGTCGATCGCATCTCCTCCGCGTGGTTCGTTCGGCGCTTTCTCGACTCGAAGGCCCGCCTGCGCTTCATCGATCCGAAGAGGGGAGAAATCCGCCCGGGCGAGATCGGATTCGACATGGTCGGCGGCGAGTTCACGCACGAAGGGAATCGCTGCACCCTGGAGACGCTGGTCCACCGGACGGGCGTGAAGGACGCCGCGCTGCGGCCGATCACGGAGATCGTCCACGACATCGACCTGAAGGACGGAAAGTTCGGACGCCCCGAAACCGCGGGAGTCGCGCAGGTGCTGACCGGTCTCTTCGCCGCGGCCTCCGACGACCCGACCCGGCTCGACCGCGGCTTCGCGCTCTTCGACGATCTCTACGCGTCGTTCCGGAGGGCTCGGTGAATCCCCGTCACCTTGCGCTCGAGCCGGCGCTCGATGCCTTTCGCAGCTCGTCGTACAGCGCGCGGTAGCCGTCGCATTCCGTTCGGAGCTCGGCCATGAGCTCGTGGAAGCGAGGCTCGCCGCGAATCGGCTCGAGAAGCGGATCGGTCTCGAAGAACCGGTAGCACGGGAAGCCGTTGTGCGCCGCGTCGGAGAGCCACCGGAGGGCCTCCGTCCGCTCGCCGATCATCGCGTAGATGCACGCTACGTCGTGCTGCGCGTGGTGGTAGTGGATGAACGCCTTGCGGTTCTGGATCGTTCGCTGGATCTCCTGGCGCGCGCGGGCGGCGTCCCCCTCGACGGCCGCGATGATCCCGCGGATCGGATAGAAAAGGACGTCGTTGGGAAACTGACGCAGGGTCCGATCCACGGTCGCCGCAGCCTCCGAGCGCTTCCCGAGCCGCACGAGGCAGTGCGCGATCTGGTGATGGATCCACGCCGCGGGGTTGTGGGCGGAGGCCTGCTCGGAAATCGCGAACGCCCTCTCGTAGTGACCCAGGTGATAGTGCGAGAGACCGCTCTGGACCAGCGCCAGACCGTCCGCGGGATTGATGGCTATCGCGATGTCGCACTCCTTCAGAGACTCTTCGATCATCGACACGTGATCGAGCAAGACGGCCAGACGGTCGTGTGCCTCCGACAGATTCGGCCGGCCCGTGATCGCCGCGACGAACTCGCGCATCGCGCTCGCATGGTCGAACCCGTTCCTGGGGGTCCAGAACAGTGCTCCGCGGAGATAGCGGCCTTCCGGCAGGTCCCGATCGATCGCCAGCGCGCGGTCGCACATCTCTTCGGCGCGGGCCTGCCATTCGCCTTCCGGTTCGTAGTTCAACGCCAGGTTAAGGTAAGAGGCCGAGAGCCCCGCCCAGGCCAGCGCGAACCGCGGGTCCGCGTCGCGGGCCTGCTCGAACGCTTCGATCGCGGCATTGACGTCGGCGAGCGTGCCCCGGAAGAGGCTCGCTCGCCCCTTCAAGTACAGCTCGTAGGCCTCGCCCGCAGGGCGCGCACCGCGGGAGCGACGCCGCTCCTCCGCGGGCGTCAGCTCGACTTCCAGTGCTTGCGCGATCTTTCGCGAGACCTGGTCCTGCATCTCGAAGACGTCGTCGAGCGAGGTGTCGATCTTCGAGCCCCAGAGGGATCGTCCGTCGGTCGCCCGTACGAGCTGGACGGTCACGCGCAGGCGCGACCCGAAGCGCTGGAAGTTCCCGTCCACGACGGCGTCCACCCCGAGCTCGCGAGCGGCCTGGTGCGGGTCGACGCCACAGGCGTGGTACTTCAAGATTGCCGCCGTCGGTCGGACCAGGAGCGAACGGAGCGATGCGAGCTCCGTCGTCGCAGCATCCGCGAGACCCAAGCCCAGGTCGGCGTTCTCGGGCTTGCAGGCGAGATCCCGAAACGGCAGCACCGCCACCGACCGCTTCGTTCCCGGCTCGGGTCGCTGGGCCGCCGAGGCCTCGGCCGCGGAGAGCCCGGACACCGCCTCGATTGCGAACCCGAGGTCGCGGGCGTTCTGAAACCGCTCCGAGGGGCTTTTTTCGAGACAGCGGCGAACGATCCGTTGGAGGCCCGCCGGGACCGCCCGCTCGCTCGAGGCGCCGAATTCCGCGGGCTCTTCGGTCAGGATTGCGCTCATCGTTTCCACCGCGGACTCCGCCTGGAACGCGCGACGCCCGGTCAGCATCTCGTAAACGAGGGCGCCGAAGGCGAAGATGTCGGATCGCGTGTCGGCGGGTTTTCCACGGACCTGTTCGGGGGACATGTAACCGACGGTCCCCAGGACCGTTCCGGGCTCGGTCGCTTCGGCCAGCGTTCCTGCCGTCGAAGCCGTCTCGGCGGGATCGGGCACCACCGCTCTCGCCAGCCCGAAGTCGAGGATCTTCACGTGGCCTCCGGCGGTCACGAAAACGTTCTCGGGCTTCAGGTCCCGGTGGACGATCCCCTTCTCGTGCGCGGCCGCGAGCCCCTGCGCGATTTGCAGCGCCCACTCGATCGCCTTGCGGGGAGTCACGGTGCCGCCTTCGAGGCGCTCCCGAAGCGTGTGGCCGTCGAGCAGCTCGGTCACCGCGTATCGAATTCCATCGTGCGTCTCGAAATCGTGGATCGCGAGGATGTTCGGATGCGAGAGCGATGCAACCGCCTTCGCCTCGCGCTCGAAGCGCTCGAGCGCGCGGGGATCGGAGGCGAGATGTTCCGGCAGCACCTTGATCGCGACGTCGCGATCGAGCCGGCGGTCGCGCGCCCGATAGACCTCTCCCATCCCCCCGGCGCCGAGAGGCGCGAGGACCTCGTAGGGCCCGAGGCGGGTACCGGCGGAGAGCGTCACGGGAGCCGAAATGTTACTTCGGCGGCAGGTTGAGCCTGGCATCGGGTCCCGGACTTGGCTCGCTTCGTGCTCCGATCTGCCTGGAGGCGCAACAAGTGACAGAAGAGGGCCCCGTTTCCCCGGATAGGCGGTCGGCGGCCTCCGTTCTGGTGGTCGAAGACGACCGCGAGCAACGGGAAAGCCTCTGCGCGATGCTCGACCTGGAAGGGTTCGACCATGCCGAGGCCGCCAATGGGCGAGAGGCCCTCGACTACCTCGAAAAGTCACGAGCGCCCTGTCTCGTCTTGCTCGATCTCGAAATGCCGGTGATGAACGGATGGGACTTCCGCGCGGAGCAGCTCGCGGAAAAACGCCTGTCGCGCATTCCGGTTGTCGTCGTCACGGCGAACAACGAGGGCTTGAGCAGGCGCTTTCCCGGCGCCGCGGCGTTCCTCTGGAAACCGCTGAGGTTCGAAAAGGTCGTCGCGGTCCTCGACCGCATGTGTGTCCGGAAGAAAGAGGGACTGCAGACGGCTACGCCGGCAACAGCGTAAACAGGAAGACGCTTCCTTCCCCCGGAACGCTTTCGGCCCAGATCCGGCCGCCGTGCGACTCGACGATCGAGCGGGAGATATAAAGGCCCAGCCCGAGCGCGCGCCGTCCGCGCTTTTCGACCTGCCGGAAGCGATCGAAGATCACCGAGATCTCCTCCGGCCGTAATCCGGGCCCGGTATCCCGGACTCTGATTTCCACGCTCTGGCCTGCCTGTCGCCCTTCCACGGAAATACGGCCTCCGGCGGGAGTGAATTTCAACGCGTTGTGAATCAAGTTCTCGAGGACCTGAGCGATGCGTCCGGCGTCGAAGCGCGCCAGGAGCGGCTCGGGACCGATGACCGCCTCGAGGACGATCGATTTCTCCGCGCCCATCGAACGAGAGGCTTCGACCGCCTCCTCGATCGAGCTCCGCACGTCACCGGGCTCCACCCGGACCGACAGTCTCCCCGCCTCGATCGCCGCCACGTCGAGGAGGTCCGAAATGATCCGCTGCATCTGAACGATCGACGAATTGAGGCTCCGCGAGATCCGGGCGAGGCGAGGGTCGCTCGACGAGACGAGTCGCTCGAGGAGCTGCGTGTTCAACGCGATCGCGTTCAGCGGATTCCTCAGGTCGTGGCTGACGATCGCAAGAAACTCGTCTCTCAGGTCCAGAGCTTCGTGAGCGCTCGACAGCGCCTGCGTTTGCTTCTCGAGAAGGCGCCCGAGCCGTCCCACCTCAGACCGCTCACTGGTCAGATCTTCGCCGAGAGGTTTTTCGTCCACAATCGCCTCGGCTCCGGAGTCTGATGACAAGTCGTGAACCTTCTAGAGTTTCACCAGGCACCATTCCTCGGTCCACGGAAGCCGCGACATCTGGAGAGACGGCTTTCCACCCGCCTGCACGACGAACCCGTCGCTGAAGTTCACGCCGAACCCGTTCTCGGGATCGTAGAGACCCGGTTCGACCGAAAAGACCATTCCGGGCTCCAGCATCGTGTAGTCGCCGAGCGCGAGGTACGGCGGCTGGTGTCCTTCCATCCCCATCCCGTGCGCGGGCCGGTGGTAGACGTATTTCTGCATCCCTTCCTTCACCTGGAACTGGTGGATCTGGTAGGCCACCGTCGAGCACGCGACGCCCTCTTTCGAGAGCTCCTTCTGCATGAGGCAGGAGTCGCGGGAGACGGTCCACACTTTCTTCTGGTGATCGGTCCACGGAGCGAGCAGGAAGGCGCGATAGAGCTCTCCGCCGCAGCCGCCGATCTCGACGCCCCCCGCGATCTGCAGCGCCTGCCCCTTCTGGATTCGGTTGTGGTGGAACTGGTTCGGGTGGGGGTATCCCGTGCCGCGGCCGACGCGGACGCCCACGCCGAGGTCGATCCCGACCGCGGAATGCGGGGCGCCGTCGCGCTTGATGCCTTTCATGAGGAGGTTCGTGCCGAACTCGGTCGCTGCGCCGGCGAGCTCGAAGTCCGTGAGATCCGTGCCCTTCTCGAGGAGGAGGTCGCGTGCGAAGGCGTGGGTCTCGTCGAACACGCGGTAGGCGCGACGCCAGAGCGCGAGCTCCTCGGGCGTCTTGACCATCCGCATCTTTTCGCAGTGGTCGGCGATCGAGTTGAACTCGGTCGGCTTCAGAAAGACCTTCGAGACC
>DASUAD010000076.1:0-3674 GCA_035763965.1 Thermoanaerobaculia bacterium
GGCGTCGGTCACGGCCGGAGTCGACGGGATCGTGAGATCCGTGCTCCGGCGAGAAGGCGATCTCGTGCCGGCAGGAGGCGTCATAGCGACACTCGATCCGTCGAACTACCAGGCGGCCCTCGCCGAAGCCCGCGCCGAATACCGGATTGCCGACAGCGAGGTCGCACGATACCGCGAAGCCGGCGATGCGCCCCGGATGTTCGAAGCGATGTCGCGCAAGGACGAGCTCGAGGCTCGAATCCTGCTCGAGGAGGACCGATTCGCTCGCACGAGCGTCCGCGCTCCAATCAAAGGTGTGATCGTCACGCCGCGCATCGAGGAGCGCGTGGGTCAGCTGCTGACGAAAGGCACGGAGTTATGCGTCGTGGCAGACGTCGGCAGCGTCGTGGCGGAGGTCGCAATCCCCGAAACCGAAGCTTCCCTGATTCGGCGCGGTGAGCGCGTCGCGTTGAAGCTGAACCCGTTTCCGACTCGGCTCTTCCACGGTACCGTGAACCGGCCCGGGTCTCACGTCCGGGAGGAGGGCGACGAAAGGTTCGTCATCACCGAAGTCAGCGTGGAGGACGACGCCGGCCTGCTCAAGACGGGAATGCTCGGCAAGGCGAAGGTCTCGACCATCCAGGTGTCCCTCGTGCGGGCCATGATCCGCAAGCCCGTTCGCTATCTCTGGACGAAGCTCTGGCCACTCCTGCCCTGAGCCCGGTCGCCGGGTCGCGCAAGCTGCTCGCGGCTGCCCGCCCGGAAGAGACGGCGAAGGCTCTCGCCGCCCGACACGGACCGGCGGACGCGCGTCCGGCTCTGCGGAAGGACCTGGGGATTCTCCGCCAGGTGCAGATGGGCGAAGTCCTGTGGATCGTCAAGAACCCGGCGACGATGAAGTACAACCAGTTCAAGGATGTCTACTGGCAGGTCATCAAGCTCTTCGACGGCACGCGAACGCGGACGGAAATCCTCGACGCAATCAACCGCCGGATGACGACTCCCGTGTCGCTCGAGCTGGTACTCGAATACGAAGAATTCCTCCGCGAAAGGGATCTCATCGAGCAGTCCGCGGCCGAGCGCAGCCTCACGCTGCTCGACAAGTACAAGAGCCTTCGCCACAAGAAAGCGGAAGAGAAGACCGAAGGATTCAACCCGTTTTTCATCATGTTTCACGTCCTCGATCCAGACCGATTCTTGAACCGGACGATCAAATACGTCGGCTGGATCTGGTCGCCTCCGGCCGCGATCGCGACGCTCGTCGCCTCGGTCTGGACGGCCTGGATATTCGGCCGGCACTGGGGACCGCTGTGGTCCGGAACGATGGATCTGTACCACTTTCTCGGCAAACCGTTTCTCGACATCGTCGAGTTCTTCTTCATCTTGAGCATCATCGGCGCGATCCACGAGTTCGCTCACGCCTACGCGCTCAAGAAGTACGGGGGCGAGTGCCACGACATCGGGTTCGCGCTCTTCTACTTCACGCCCGCGTTCTACTGCGACACCTCCGACGCCTTCATGTTTCCCAACCAGATGAAGCGGCTCTGGGTCACGATTGCCGGGATCTACAGCGAAGTTGCGATCTGCGCGGTGGCGACTTTTCTGTGGGTGGTTTCGTATCCCGACACGCTGGTCAATCAGCTCGCCTACAAGACGATGCTCTTCACCGGAATATCAGCCGTCTTTTTCAACATCAACCCCCTCATCAAGGTCGACGGTTATTACGCGCTCTCGAGCCTCCTGAAACTTCCGGACCTTCGGGAGGCCGCCTGGGGGCAGATCGGCGCGTGGATCCAGAAACGCATCCTGAGACTTCCCGTCGAGGTGCCCGCCACGACGCGGCGCAAGCGGCGGCTCTACTGGATCTACGGAACTCTCTCGATCGCCTACACTGCGACGATCATGTTCGTAATCTACAAACTGTTCGACAACTTCTATTCGAAGTACTTTCCCGATTTCGGCGTCGTCCTCCTCGTGGTGACGTTGAGTCAGATCTTCCGGAAGAAGGCGCGGACCGCCATTCGCGTCGGAAAGCTCTTCTATCTCGACAAGAAGGAGCTCGTGAAGTCGCCTCGCAGTCGGGTTCCGCTGGCGGCGGTCGCGGCCGTCCTTCTCGCGATTCTTCTCGTGCCGTGGTCGCGCCGGACGATCCGGGCAGACGCTCTCTTGAAGCCCGCAACGGAGGTTTCCCTGGCGTCTCCACAGGACGGAACGGTGGTCGAAGTGTTCGTCCACGAGGGCGACGCCGTCCGAAAGGGACAACCCCTTTTCCGGATTTCGAGCGCCAGGGCCGACGAGGAGCTGGCGCGCCGGAAGCTCGAGCGGGAACGGTTCGCGAAGCGGTCGAGCGGCGGGCGTGAAGCCGCAGATCCGCTTGCCGTCTATGAAGCAACGCAGCGCGGATTCTCGGCGGAGACCGCCGTTCAGAGTTCCGAGACGCGTCGCGACAATCTCCTCATACGGAGTCCGATCGACGGACGCGTGCTGACTCCGCGGACCGAAGACCTCGTCGGACGAAACGTGGCCGAGGGATTCACCCTGGCCCGGGTCGGCAACTGCCGTCGAATGGTCGCCCAGTTGCCCGTCTCCGAGCGCCTCCTCGAATACCTGAAACGCAGCGAGTCGGTGACGGCGCAGATCCACACGCTGCCCATGAGGACGTGGCGCGGCAGAGTGCAGTCGATCTCGCCCGCGACGCTACAACAGCCGGTCACGGCGACCGCGGGGACCCGGTGGCAACTGCCGTCGAGTCGACCGGATCAATTCGTGGCGCTCACCGTGTTCGAGAACGCGGAAGGAACCCTGCTGCCGGGAGCCGCAGCACGAGTCAAGATCCGTTGCGGTCGGGAGTCCTACGCCTCACGAGCGTGGAGCGTCGTCTGGCGGCGGCTCCGAACGGTGGTCTGGTAAGAAAAGAGCCCCGCCGCACGAAGCAAGCGGAGCTCTCGTTTCCGAGGAATCGATTCGAAAGGCCGTCAGGACGATTCTTCGGAGCTCGCCCGCAAGTCCTTGGCGCGCAGATCCTCGGCCTGAATCCTCGTGTCCTGGGCGCGCAGATCCTCAGCCTGGATCCTCGTGTCCTGAGCGCGCAGATCCTCGGCCTGGATCCTCGTGTCCTGAGCGCGCAGATCACCGGCCTGGATCCTCGTGTCCTGCGCCCGGAGGTCGCGCGCCTCGACGTGCGTCGCCTGCGGTTCCCGGATCTTTGCCTTCTGGGCTTCCGTCAGCTCGACCTTCACTTCCTTCTCGGTCATCGGTTCACCTCCCTCCTCACTGAGACGTCCGCAATTTCGGGACCATGAGACCAAAGGCGGAAGACCGCTCGATTTCAAAGAGATCCGGCGCCGGCCCCCGCGGGCCAGGTGAATTCCACGGCTGACTTTCTTTCCGCAAGGATGAATTAGTCACCTGCCGTAAACCCGATCGCGCTGACAAGCCCTCCGAGCGAAACCGGCGGCGTCGGGGTCTCGCTCGAAAAGCAAAACGCCCCGCAGACGCGGGGCGTTTTCGAGAAAGAGTCGTATCGGTTAAGTCGACCGGAGGTCCTTGGCGCTCAGGTCCTTGGCGCTCAGATCCTCGGCCTGGATCCTCGTATCCTGGGCGCGCAGATCCTCGGCCTGGATCCTCGTGTCCTGGGCGCGCAGATCCTCGGCCTGGATCCTCGTGTCCTGAGCGCGCAGATCCTCGGCCTGGAT
>DASUAD010000077.1:0-2326 GCA_035763965.1 Thermoanaerobaculia bacterium
CTTCTGCCTGGTCGTCATCAGCGTGATCGCTGTGCCCTCGCGGCCGACCCGGCCGGTCCGTCCGATGCGGTGCACGTAGACGTCGGGCGAGTTCGGCAGGTCGTAGTTGATGACGTGCGACACGCCCTCGATATGGAGGCCGCGCGACGCCACGTCCGTCGCCACGAGAACGGCGAGCCTTCCCTCCTTGAAGTCCCGGAGGATCTTGAGCCGCCTCTCCTGCGGGACGTTTCCCGCGAGGGCCTTCGTCGGATATCCGTTGGCCGAGAGGGCGCGGATCAATTCGGCGGCCGTCGTTCGACGGTTCACGAAGATGAGGACCCGGTTGCCCCCCTCCTTGGCGAGGAGGCCGAGCAGGAGCGCGAGCTTCTCGCGCGTGGACACGTGGTACAGCACCTCGGTGATCCCGTGCGCTCCCACCCGCTCCGGCTCGATCTCGACTTTCTCGGCATTGTTCGTGTGTTCGTACGCCAGCTCCATCACGCGCGGGGAAAGCGTTGCCGAGAAGAGCATCGTCTGCCGGGCGTGGTACGGCGGGCACCGTCGCAGGATCCGCCGGAGATCGCGGATGAAGCCCATGTCGAACATCCGATCGGCTTCGTCGATGACCAGCACCTCGAGGTCGCGGAACGTCGTGGCCCCCTGCTGCTCGTAGTCCAGGAGCCGGCCGGGCGTACCGACGAGGAGGTCGGGCCGCTGCCTCAGGGCTTCGCGCTGCTTGCGGTAGTCGATTCCGCCGAAAACCGCCAGCGTCGAGACGCCGGTGTGGGCTCCGAGGAGCTTCGCCTCGGCGTCGATCTGGACGACGAGCTCGCGCGTCGGAGCAACGACGAGCGCCCGCGGTCCACGGGGCGGATGCTTCGGGCGCGATCGCAGGAGTCGAGTGAAGATCGTGATGAGGAATGCGGCCGTCTTGCCCGTGCCGGTCTGGGCCTGCCCGGCCACGTCGCGTCCGGCGAGCGCGATCGGAAGCGCTTTCTCCTGGATCGGGGTCGCCCGGACGAAGCCGGCGTCGTCGATACCCCTGCGGACTTCGGGAGGCAGGTCGTAGGAGGAGAGCGGGGTCTCCGTCAGGTGGCGGTTACGAGGCGCTCCGGTCGTCGGCACGAGGTCATTGTAGGTGCGCAAGGCAGGTATCAGCGATCGCCCCGATCGACCGGGGCGGCGATCACTCTTCCGAAATCCGCGAGGAGTGGCCGGCCCGTCGCACGCGACAGCGCGAGTCCGATCCGGCGCTTTTCTTTCGGGCCGGCGCCGCCAGCGATCGGATGGAGGCGCCCTCCCGATCGCGCCGCGAGGCGTGTCACGCTCCAGCTCCACCAGGGAGGCAGCGGTGCCCAGGTCTCCCTCCAGTGGTCCAGCGCTTCGCGTGGGATTCTCAGGACTCGGGTTCTTTCGAAGGCGGTCGTGGAGATGACGACCTCTTCCGGGGTCACCTCGATCGTCTCTTCGGCGAAGGCGAGGGCGGCGAGCCCGATCAGGGTGAGCGGAGTCGAAAGTCCGACCGCCAGCGACAGGAACACGAGCAGCGGAAGGGGCACGTCGCTGAAGGTCGACCGGCGCAGGCTCGCCTCCCAGAGGGGAACGAGCCGCGCGATCCCGAAGAGGGCCGCCGCCGCGACCACCACGGCGCCGGCGACCAGGCGGCGGCGCCACGCCCGGGAGCGGACGAGGGGTTGAATCTCGATTGTCAGGCGTCCCGGCTCCGGGATCATCAACACCCTCGAACGGCGGGAGACGGCAGCGCCACCGGTCCCGTCGGGCCTGCCGCCGTCGTTGCGACCGCGCTCCACTCGCCTGGACAAACTCGGAATTGTATGATCCGAGCCTCCGGCGGATGCCGGTTCGAGAGGGAGGTTACACGTGGCCAAGAAAGCGAAAAAGACGGGGCGCGGGGGTTCCCGGAAAACCTCCCGTTCGTCGGCTGCAGGGCGCTCCCGCAGTGCCCGCAAAAGCTCCCGCGGCAGACGGAGCGTGGCGCGAAAGCCGAGCTCGGCGCGCAAGCGGAGCGCGACTCGGAAGGCCGCTCCGAAAAAAAAGCGGGGAGCGTCTTCCCGGTCGCGGACGGGCAAGAGCGCGTCGAAGAAAAAGAGCACGCGCTCGACTGCGAGAGCGTCGCGGGGTCGCGCCCGGCGCATTCCGGTTCGGGCGGCAGGAGGCGCGGCGGCCGGCGCCCGTGGAGCTGCCGAGGAACCGTCGTGGAAGACCGCGGAGGTGGCAGGAGCCGAGGGCGCCGAGGATCTCGAGGTCGAGGAGGCCGAGGACCTGGAAGCCGACCTCGAGGACCTGCCGGACGACGAAGACGTGGAGCTGCCTGCGAAACCGG
>DASUAD010000078.1:0-2100 GCA_035763965.1 Thermoanaerobaculia bacterium
TCCCCGCTTACCTCAAGACCTCCGGCTCCACCGGGCTGCACGTGCTGATCCCCCTCGGGCGGCAGTGCACGTTCGAGGAGTGCCGGCTGCTCGGCGAGCTGCTCGCGCGCGTCCTCGTGGCGGAGGTGGGTGAGATCGCGACGATCGCCCGGGCACTCGACGCGCGGGACGGGAAGGTCTACATCGATTTCCTCCAGAACGGGCACGGCAAGCTGCTCGTGGCGCCCTTCTCGGCGCGGCCGGTCCCCGGTGCGCTCGCCTCCACCCCCCTGAGGTGGAGCGAGGTGACGTCACGACTCGATCCTTCGCGGTTCACGATCGAAACGCTCCCCGCCCGGATGAAGAAGATGAAGGAGGATCCCGTCGCGCCCGTGCTCGAAGACGCGCCGGACCTCCCCCGCGCTCTCGATCGACTCGGCAAGCGCCTCACGCGTTGAGTTGGCCGGTCGCTGCATCGGCGCCGCGGTATCCCGAGAACGTGCGTCAGTGGGGTGACGTGCTTCACCTGCCATTCCCCGGAGCGAAGAACATCCAGGCGAGGCTGGACGAGATCGACAAGCTCGAACGGGAAGCGGCGGAGAAAAAGGGGACCGTCCCTTAGCGTCAGACCAGCCCGCTCGCCAGATCGAGGGCGATGCGAGGCGCGTCCGGGTTGTCTTCGTGCTTGACGTACATGTAGACGTCGACTCCCTCCGCCACCCACGCGCGCGCGCGCTCCCTCCACGAGGCCAGGTCCTCCGCGGAGTACGTCGACTTCCGGAGCCGCAGGTACGAAAGGCGTGCCGTCACCACCGGCGGGGTCGTGTCGTCGTCGGCTTCGTGGATGACCAGCCCGACGCCGCGTCGCCGCAGGAGGTCGTAGACCTCGTCGGTGAGCCAGGACGCGTGCCGGAACTCCATCGCGGAGGGGAAGTCGGCCGGCAGCTCCCCGAGGAACTTGTCGAGCCGGTCGACATCGCAGCGAAGCCAGGGGGGAAGCTGGAAGAGCACGGCGCCGAGCCGACCCTCGAGCCCCGACACGATGCGGACGAGGTACGCAAGCGCCTCCGAAGGCACCGCGAGCTTTTCGCGGTGAGTGATTTTCTGCGAAGCCTTGATCGCGAAGCGGAACCCGTCAGGGGTGGCGGACTTCCAGGCGTCGATCGTCTTTGCGTTGGGCATCCGGTAGAACGTGCGGTCGATCTCGACGGTCGTGAGACGCGTCGCGTAGTACTCGAGGAACTCCTCCTCCTTGAGCTTCTCGGGGTAGAAGGACGGCTTCCATTCGGCGTAGCTGAATCCCGATGTGCCGACCCATGCGCGCGCCATGACGTTGCCTCACGTTACCGAGACGCCCTACGAGCCGCAAGCTCGGGGGCGGGGTGCACGAGACGCGTCTCCGAGCGATATTGTCCGGGCCGTGACAACCGCTCTTCCTGTCGGCTTCCCGCAGTTCCATGACGAAGAATGGGCTCGCCAGCCCCTGGGCGAGCTCGCGCTGAAGTACGACACCGTCGAGAACCACGGCTGGTACGAGAATCTCGAGCCGACGGTGCACGCGATCGCCCACGAGCTCCGGGAGGGGCAGGTTCTCGTCGACTATTCGGGTGGAACGGGCATTCTCGCGGACCGGCTCCTGAGGCGGATCGGCACCCGCGAGATGGGCATCGTTATCGTCGACGCATCGCCGAAGTTCCTCCGGCTCGCCCTCGAGAAGCTGCGGGAGGACCGTCGGGTCGCCTTTCGGCACATCCGCTACCTCAAGCCGCAGTCGCGGCTCATGTACCTGGACGAGGTGATCGAGGAGCCGCTGCGCTCGCGCGGCGTCGATGCCATCAGCTCGACCAACGCCATCCATCTCTACTACGACCTCGAAGGAACGCTCTCCTCTTGGGCGCGCGTGCTGAAGCCCGGCGCGCCGTGTTTCGTGCAGTCCGGGAACATCGGCAACCCGGCGGCCGCGTCCGACGAGTGGATCATCGACGCGACGGTCGAGAGCATTCATGAGGCCGCGATGGAGCTGGTGCGCGGCGACGCGCGATGGACCCTGTTCCGCCCCGCCCTCGGCGACGCGAAACGCATGGCCGCGCACGGTGCGCTTCGCGCGAAGGTCTTCCTACC
>DASUAD010000079.1:0-10829 GCA_035763965.1 Thermoanaerobaculia bacterium
ACCTCTTCCTCGTCTACCGCGGCCGGATCCTGACGCCACCGCTCGCCGGAACGATTCTCCCGGGGATCACACGCGACACGATCATCACGCTGGCGAAGGACGCGGGATACGTCGTCGCCGAGCAGCAGATCGCCCGCGAAATGCTCTACATCGCCGACGAGGTCTTCTTCACCGGGACCGCGGCCGAGATCACTCCCGTCAAGTCCGTCGACCGCATCCCGGTCGGGAGCGGGACCCGCGGCCCGGTCACGGAGCGGATGCAGAAGGAGTTCTTTTCGCTCCTGGACGGCGCGGCCGAGGATCGGTACGGGTGGCTGACCCCGATCCCCGTGGAGGCCGCCGCGAGCCGGTAGAGGGTAGACGGTAGACGGCAGACGAAGCCTTTCTCCCCGTCTTCCGTCTTCCGTCTCCCGTCTCCCGTCTTCCAATCCCAATAAATCGGGGTTACCCTAATCCGTCTGGAGACAAATCCGTGCTGATCAACGATCTGCTGAAAATCGCGGTCGACCGCGGCGCGTCCGACCTGCACCTGAAAGTCGGAGCGCACCCGGTCATCCGGGTGGACGGTACCCTCATCCCACTGGCGGAACTCCGGCCCCTCATGCAGGAAGAGACCGTCGCGATGGCGTTCTCGATCATGTCGGCCCGCCAGAAGGAAAAGTTCAAGAACAACTTCGAGATCGACATCGCGTACTCGGTCCCCACCCTGGGCCGGTTCCGGTGCAACATTTTTCAGCAGCGCGGAACCGTCGGGCTCGTGCTCCGCGTCATCCCTCAGAAGATCCGGACGATCCGGGAGCTCCTCCTGCCACCGGTCATCGAAAAGATCTGTCAGGAGCAGCGCGGTCTCGTCCTGTGCACGGGCACGACGGGGTCGGGCAAGTCGACGACGCTCGCGGCGATGATCGACCTCATCAACTCGTCCCGCAACGAGCACATCATGACGATCGAGGACCCGATCGAGTTCCTCCACCGCGACAAGAAGTCGATCATCAACCAGCGCGAGGTCGACGTCGACACGAAAGGGTTCTCGGTCGCCCTGCGCAGCGCGCTGCGCCAGGACCCGGACGTCATCCTCGTCGGTGAGATGCGCGACTACGAGACGATCGAAACGGCGCTCGTCGCGGCGGAGACGGGGCACCTCGTGCTTTCGACGCTCCACACCCTCGATGCGACCGAAACCGTCAACCGCATCATCTCCGTGGTTCCTCCACACCAGCAGAAGCAGATCCGGCTGCAGCTCGGCGCGGTCATCCGCTCGATCATCTCGATGCGCCTCATGCCCCGGGCCGACGGGCTCGGGCGCGTGCCGGCGGTCGAGATCCTGATCCGGACCGGCTACGTGCGGGAATGCATCGAGAACAAGGAGAAGACGAGCCTCTTGAAGGACGCGATCCAGGCCGGGACGTCGCAGTACGGGATGCAGACGTTCGACCAGTCGCTGTACGGCCTCTACAGAGCGGGCTTGATCACTCTGGAGGAGGCGTTGCGCCGCGCGTCGAACCCCAACGAGTTCAAGCTGAAGATCCAGGGGATCCAGTCGACGTCCGACGTCGCGCAGGAGCAGATGGACTCCGTGCTCGAGATGCCGGCCGTGGACTTCCAGCCCGTCGAGGAAGAGTCGCCCTTCGACTTTTCGAACCAGGTCCCTCCGCAGCGGTAGGCCCCCGGAGAGCGGAGGCGAGATCGCCCGGAAGCCTCCTTCCGACGCCTCCTCCGCCGAGGCCGCACGCGATCGGGCCCTGCGACTCCTCGGTCTGCGGCCCCGTGGTCGCGACGAGCTCGCCCGCGCGCTCGTCGCCCGCGGCTTCGAACGCCCGGCGGTGTCCCGGGCTCTGGAGCGGCTCGCCGAAGAAGGCTGGCTCGACGACCTCGGCGCTGCTCGGTCCACCGTGCGCGTCCGCAGCCAGCGCTACGGCGCGCGCCGAATCGAGCGGGAGCTCACATCGCGCGGTTTCGCGCGCGAGATCGTGGACGCGGCGCTCTCCGAACGCGATCCCGAGGTGGAAGAAAGAACTCTCCGGCGGGCGCTGGAGAGAGTCTGGAAACGACTCGCCGACCTTCCCCCGCCGGCGCGCCGGCACCGGGCACTCGAGTCGCTCGCCCGCCGGGGTTTCGCGCCGGAGAAGGTTTCTGAGATGATCGATCGGTTGAGCCATGAAGTCGAACGAGGTCCGCGAGCGCTTTCTTAGATACTTCGAGGAGCGCGGCCACCGCCGCGTGCCCTCCGCGTCGCTCATCCCGGCGGAAGACCCCACGCTGCTCTTCACCAACGCCGGCATGGTGCCGTTCAAGGACGTCTTCACGGGCCGCGAGACCCGCGACTACACGCGCGCCACGAGCGCGCAGAAGGCCGTCCGCGCCGGCGGCAAGCACAACGACCTCGACAACGTCGGCTACACCGCGCGCCACCACACGTTCTTCGAGATGCTCGGGAACTTCTCCTTCGGCGACTACTTCAAGGAGGACGCGATCCGGTTCGCCTGGGACCTACTGACCGACCGCGAGAAGGGCTACGGACTCGATCCCGAACGTCTGTGGGCCACCGTGTATCTCTCGGACGACGAGGCCGCGGCGCTCTGGGAGCGATATCTCCCGAAAGAGCGGATCCTGCGGTTCGGCGAGTCCGAGAACTTCTGGGCCATGGGAGACACGGGTCCGTGCGGCCCCTGCTCCGAGGTCCACAGTTTCCGCGGCGAAGACCTCTCGAAGAACGTGAAGGAGCTCGTCAACGGGCCCGGAGACGAGACCGTCGAGATCTGGAACCTCGTCTTCATGCAGTTCGAGCGCGACGCGTCCGGGAGGCTCGAGCCGCTGCCGCGCCCGTCGGTCGACACGGGGGCCGGCCTCGAGCGGCTGACCGCGGTGATCCAGGGAGTGCCGAGCACGTACGACACCGATCTCTTTACGCCGATCATCCGGCGGATCGAGGAGATCTCGGGTCGCGCCTACCGCGGCGGGATGGCCGACGAGGACGCGCCGTTCCGGGTCGTCGCGGACCACGCCCGCGCGGTCACGATGCTCATTGCGGACGGAGTGCTGCCGTCCAACGAGGGCCGCGGTTACGTCCTGAAGAGAATCATCCGTCGGGCGATGCGGTACGCGCGCCACCTCGGCGTCGAGGGTCCCGTCCTGCACCGGCTCGTGGGAGAGGTCGTGTCGTCTTTCACCGGCGTCTACTTCACACCGGCCGAGGCGGCCCTCGCGGTCGAGCGCGTCGCAGGACCTCTTCGCGCGGAGGAGGAGCGGTTCGCGCGGACTCTCTCGACCGGCGAAGAGCTCGTCGCCCGGGAGATCGAGCGTTTGCGGCGCTCGGGCGAACGAACCCTTCCCGGCGAGGCGCTCTTCCGCCTCTATGACACTCACGGGATTCCGGTCGACCTGATCGAGGAGATCGCGCGCGACGAGGGGCTCCGCGTGGACCGCGAGGGCTTCGATGCGGCGATGGAAGCTCAGCGGGCACGCTCCCGCTCCACCGCGAAGTTCGACGCCGCGGACGTTTCCGTCTACGCGGCGATCGACCTGCCGGAGGGGCACTCGGAGTTCCGCGGATATCCCGAGCACGATTTCGTGCACCTCGACAACGCGAAGGTCGTGGGGCTCGTGGGCGACGGACGCGTCGTGTCGCGGCTCTCTTCGGGGGAAACCGGTGAAGCGATCGCCGACCGCACGGTGTTCTATCCGGAGGGGGGCGGCCAGGTCGCCGATACCGGGCGCTGGACGTGGAGCGGCGGCGAGGCGGAAGTCGTCGACGTCCGGAAGCCCGTCCCGAACCTGATCTCGCACCGCGTCCGCGTTCTCCGCGGCGAGCTCACCGTCGGAACCACGGTGACGATGGACGTCCCGGAGTGGATCCGCCGCCGCACACAGGCGAACCACACGGGCACGCACCTCCTGCACGCCGCGCTGCGGAAGGTCCTCGGCGCGGGCGCACGGCAGATGGGCTCACTCGTCGCTCCCGACCGGCTCCGGTTCGACTATGCCGCGGCGGCCGCGCCCACCGCGGCGCAGCTCGCGGAGATCGAGCGGCTCGTGAACGAAGAGGTCCTGCGCGACCGCGAGGTCACGAAGTCGATCCTTCCGATGGAGGAGGCGCGTCGGCGCGGCGCCGACATGTTCTTCTGGGACAAGTACTCCGACCGCGTGCGGGTCGTCGAAGTGCCGGGCTTCTCGACCGAGCTCTGCGGGGGATGCCACGTCCCGCGCACCGGCGAGATCGGGGCGTTCAAGATCGTTTCGGACCGGTCGCTCGCATCCGGCGTCCGTCGCCTCGAAGCGGTGACGTCGCTCGGCGCCGTCGAGCTGCTGCGGCACGACGAAGAGACGCTGAACCGTCTCTCCGCGGCGGCTCAGTCGCCGCGCGAGGCCCTCCTCGATTGCTGGGACGAGCGGGAGGAGCGGTTGAAGACGCTCGAGCGCGAGGTGGCCTCGCTTCGAATGAAGCTCGCGTCCGGCGAGACCGGCGGCGAGGGGCAGATCGAGGAGATCAACGGGGTGCGCGTCTTGACCCGGATCGCCCCGGGTCTCTCGATCCCGGAGCTCCGCAACCTCTCCGACACGCTGCGTTCCCGGATCAAGAGCGGAGTCGTCGTCCTCGGCACGTCGAGCGACGGCAAGACGTCGGTTGTGACGGCCGTCACCCCGGACCTCGTCCCGCGCGTGCCGGCCTCGCGGATCGCCGCGCGGGTCGGCCAGGCACTCGGAGGCTCGGGAGGGGGAAAACCCGACCTTGCCCAGGCCGGCGGAAAGCGGGAAGAGCTTCTGTCCGCGGGCCTTCAAGCCGCCCGGGACGCGGTGCGGGATCTCGTGTCGGGCGGGGGAGCCAACCCGGCGAGCGCGGTCCGTTCGTCGTCCGGGACTATAATAGGGTCCTAACTCGTTCGAAGATTTCGACCCTCGAATTCATGCGTTCGAAGACTCTCATCGCTCTGGGAATCCTCTTCGCTCTGGCCGAGCCGGGCTCCGCGAAGGTGCGGATCGTCGTGCAGAACGGTCGGAAAGTGATCTTCAACGACGGAGTCGGCGAGAAGCGGCCGGCCGGCGCAAAGCGGGCGAACGACCAGTGGCTTTCCACGCGGATCTCGCGCCCCTCGGAGTACGACGGCCTGATCACCCGGGCGGCGGCGGACCACTCGCTCGATCCCCGCCTGGTCAAGTCGGTGATGCTCGTGGAGTCGGGATTCAATGCTTCCGCGGTCTCGCCCAAGGGCGCCCGCGGCCTGATGCAGCTCATGCCGTCGACCGCGACGAGCCACGGGGTCAAGAACGCCCACAACCCCGCCGAGAACATCGCCGGCGGAACGAAGTACCTCTCCCATCTGCTGAACCTCTTCGACGGAAACCTCGAGAAGTCACTGGCGGCGTACAACGCGGGGGAGGCGGCGGTCGCCCGTTACGGCGGCATTCCACCGTACGACGAAACACGGGACTACGTCCGAAAGGCGCTCACCGCCTACTACGGCATGCCGTACAAGGGCTCTGGAGGCTCGCTCGGCGGGGGCTTCGGCCGGTCGAGCGGCACCTCCTTCTCCGGAAAGCCCGTGCGGATCGACCGCGACTCGAAGAACCGGCCGGTCCTGACGACCGGGCGGTCCCGGGGGCCCGTTCTGAGGCGGACCGGCTAGGAGCCTTCGGCCCGTTTCGTTCTTCGGGTCGAGAATTCTTTCAAGCGGCTGTCCGCGTCGTCGAGCACGCGCTCGACGGTTTCCGGCTCCCGGTGCTCGCAGTAGAGCCGCACCATGGGCTCCGTGCCCGAAAGTCGCTGCAGGAGCCACCCGTTGCCGTCGAACTGGTACTTCACTCCGTCGGTCTTCACGACGCCCGTCACCCGGATCCCGCCGATCTCCGGCGGCGGCTCGCCCTCGGCCTCCGCGAGGTAGGCGGAGATCACCGGCACCGGCAGGTAGACGTCGCGGCGGCCGTAAGCGAAGGCTCCGAACTCGGATTCGAGATCCGAGAGCGCACCGTCGAGGTCGCGATCGGTGAGGGCAAGACTCTCGAGCAGAAGGAGCGCATTGAAAACCCCGTCGCGTTCCGGGAGGTGGAACGCGAAGGCGTACCCGCCGCTTTCCTCGCCTCCCGCGACGGCCTCGCCGCGATTCATGAGATCGGCGACGTGCTTGAAGCCGATCGGCGTCTCGATCAACGGAGCGCCGAGCGCCGCCGCAATCCGGTCGATGAGAAGGGAAGTCGAGAAGGTCTTTGCGATTCCCCCCGAGAGTCCGCGCCGGCGGAAGGCGTGCAGGATCAGGAGCGCGAGAACCCGGTGCGGGGAGACGAAGTCGCCGCGCCGGTCGAGGACGCCGAGCCGGTCCGCGTCTCCATCGTGCGCGACCGCGAGATCGAGACCGCCCGAGACCACCTCGCGCGAGGAGGCCCGGAGGTTCGCCCCGATCGGCTCGGGGTGAACTCCGCCGAAGAGGACGTCCCGCTCCGCGCGAAACGCGACCACCCGGGTCGCGCCGCCGTCCACGACGTCGGAAACGAGGGTGCCGGCGGCGCCGTGCATCGAGTCGGCGAGAACACCGAGTCCGGCGCGGCGGATGGCCGGCAGCTGCAGGAGCGCAGCCAGGCCGTCGCGATACGGAGCGAGCAGGTCGGTC
Source organism: Thermoanaerobaculia bacterium (assembly GCA_035763965.1). GTDB lineage: Bacteria > Acidobacteriota > Thermoanaerobaculia > UBA5066 > Gp7-AA6 > Gp7-AA6. Next base: position 6,603 of record DASUAD010000079.1, read on the forward strand.
GTCTCGATCCGTCCGGGCCGCGCCGCGTCGGGGAGCGGGAGATCGGCGTTGGCGGAGATCTGCGCGTAGAGCTCGGGCGGCGCGCTTCCGCCGAAATGGGCCTTGACCTTGAAGCCGTTGTACGGCGCCGGGTTGTGGCTCGCGGTGATTGCGACGCCGCCGGCCAGGCCGAGACGCCGCACGTGAAAGGACACCGCCGGCGTCGGTATCGGCCGGTCGGTCAGCAGGACGTCGATCCCGGCGCACGCGAAGATCTCTGCCGCGACCCGGGCGAACTCGGGCGAGAAGAACCGGGTATCGTATCCGACGACGATCCGGCGGCGGTCTCCCGGACCCGTTCCGGCCGCGTACACGCGCGCGGTCGCGGCGGCGACGCGCCGAACTCCGTCGAACGTGCAGTCGTCGGCGATGATGCCGCGCCAGCCGTCGGTGCCGAACGGGATGCCCGCGCGGTGCGTTCCGTGTTCCGTGTCCCGTGCTCCGACGGTCGGAGGTGTTACTTTATCCACCGATTTCGCCCCGAAGATACCCCAGCAGATTCGAAGGACAGGAAGAGCGATTGAAGATCAACCTCCCGAACGCGCTGACACTCCTGCGCATCTTTCTCGTTCCATTCCTGCTGGTCGTGCTGCTCACGAAGTTCGAGGGGAGGGAGACCGTCGGCCTCCTCATCTTCCTGTTCGCCACGGTAACGGATTTCTTCGACGGGTGGCTCGCGCGTCGCCGGGGTGAGATCACGACTCTCGGCACGCTCCTCGACCCGATCGCCGACAAGCTCCTGATCTCCGCGGCTTTCGTGTCGCTCGTCGAGCTCGGGCTCGCTCCGGCGTGGATGGTCGTTGCCGTCCTCGGACGCGAGTTCGCGGTGTCGGGCTTGCGCTCGATCGCGGCGGGGCAGGGGATCGTGATCTCCGCGACGGGCTGGGGTAAGGCGAAGATGTTCAGTCAGATCGTCGCGGCGTCTCTTCTGATCCTCGCCACGCGCCACGAGGTCTTCCTGCTGCCGGGCCGGATCGCGCTCTGGGTCGTCGTGGCGATCGCTCTCATCTCCGGAGTCGACTACTTCGCGAAGTTCCTGGGGAGGATCACGTCGATCTCCGGACCGCTCCCGCCGCCCGAGCCTTGAGCCGGGAGCCGGGAGCCGGGAGACGGAAGACGGAAGACGAGAATCTCTGCGGGGCTTCGTCTACCGTCTACCGTCTGCCGTTTTCCGAAGCAGGAACTTCCGAATCGGCCTTCCCTGAGCGCGGTACTTGATCTCGTAATGGGTCGGCGGCGGGACGGGAAGGGATTCCCAGTCGAGCTCTTCGAGCACCGGAACGGTCTGGAGGAGGATCCGGAGGTCCTCGGCGTAGTCGGGGTGATCGGTCGCGATCCGGAGGTGTCCGCCGGGCTCGAGCCGCGCCGCGAGCGTCTCGAGGAAGACGGCGTCGAGGAGCCGCCGCTTTCTCTGCCTCTTTTTCGGCCACGGGTCCGGGAAGTAGACGTGAAATGCGCGGACCGATCCGGGCGCGACGCATCCGGTGACGAACAGGCGTCCGTCCGCGCGGACGATGCGCGCGTTCCCGATGCCCCATCGCTCGAGGCGGCGCCTGGAGAACCGGTAGTAGGAGAGCGCACGCTCGACGCCTAAGAAATCGTGCTCGGGCCGCTGCTGCGCGGCCTCGATCAAGAATTTCGCTTTTCCAGTTCCGAGCTCGATCTCGAGCGGCGCGCGGCGTCCGAAGAGCTCCTCCGCGAAGAGGGGGCGCCTCGACCAGAGCTGCTCGTCCGGCGTGACCGGAAAGCGCAGACGGTTTCCCCCCTCCTCGCGGGCCTCGCCGGTCCGGGCGTGCCGGACTTCTGGAATCCGCAAGTCGCTCAGGCGAGCCGCTCAGCGACCGCTTTCGCGAATGCGGAGGTGGTGGCGGTACCCCCGAGGTCCGGCGTGCGGACCCCGGCGACGAAGGTGGCGAAGAGCGCGGCTTCGATGCGGTCGGCGAAGCCGGGCAGCTCGAGGAACCGGAGCATCAGAATGGCGCTCATGAGGAGCGCCGCGGGGTTCGCCTTTCCCGTGCCGGCGATGTCGGGCGCCGTGCCGTGCACCGCTTCGAAGACCGCCGCCTCGTTGCCGAGATTCGCGCCGGGCACGACTCCGAGCCCGCCCACGAGGCCCGCAGCGAGATCCGAGACGATGTCGCCGTAGAGATTCTCGAGGAGCATGACGTCGAACGAGTGCGGATCCATCACGAGTCGCATGCAGGCCGCGTCGACGATCCGGTCGTCGGCCGTGATCTCCGGGTACTGCGCCGCGACGCGGCGGAAGCAGTCGAGGAAGAGACCGTCGGAGAGCTTCATGATGTTCGCTTTGTGGATCGCCGTGATGCGGCGACGCCCGTACCGGCGCGCGTACTCGAAGGCGAACTGCGCGATCCGGGTGGAGGCCGCCTCGGTGATGATCTTGAGGGACTCGACGACTCCGGGCACAACCGTGTGCTCGAGGCCGCTGTACAGGTCTTCGGTGTTCTCCCGGATGACGATGAGGTCCACTTCGGAGTAGCGCGCCGGAACGCCGGGAACGCTCCGGACCGGCCGCAGGTTCGCGTAGAGCTCGAGCGCCTGGCGCAGCCGGACGTTGACCGACTGGAACCCTTTTCCGATCGGCGTGCCCACCGGGCCTTTCAGCGCGACTCCGGTCGCCCGGATCGACTCGACGACACGGGGCGGCAGCGGGTCTCCCTCGGTTTCCTCCGCCCGCCGGCCGACGACCGCTTCCTCGAACTCGAGAGGGGCCCCCGCGGCTTCGAGGATCGTGATCACGGCGTCGGCGACCTCCGGCCCGATTCCGTCGCCGCGGATCAGGGTGATCTTTCTCATCTTCGCGCTCATCCGGCCGGAGGTTGCGCCGCAAGCGGCGGCAGGATCATACGCACGGAGCGGATCGCGGTCGGCGTCGCGTCCTCGACGATGAACTCGGCGCGGCGCCCCTTCCAGCGCTCGCCCTTTCGCGGGATGCGCCCGAACCGGAGCATCAGGTGGCCGGCGATCGTCTCCGCCTCGTCGCGGGGAAACGAAAGGCCGAACTGTTCCTCGATGTCGTCCAGCCGGAAGCTCCCCTCCAGCAGGTAGGTTCGATCGCCGGCGGCGACGAAACCGGGCGTCTCCTCCTCGTCGTACTCGTCCTGGATCGGACCGAGCAGCTCCTCCACCACGTCCTCGATCGTCGCGATCCCTGCGGTTCCACCGTGCTCGTCGACAACGATCGCCATGTGCGTCCGCCGCCTCCGCATCTCGCGGAACAGGTCCTCGGCGCGTTTGAACTCCGGCACGAGAAACGGCGGATCGAGGTATCGGTCGAGCGAGAATCTGCGTTCTTCCTCGTCGGAGAGGTCGAAGAGGTCCTTCGCGTTGAGGATGCCGACGATGTTGTCGAGCGTGCCGCGGTACACCGGAAGGCGCGAGAACTTGTACTCCTTCAGGACCAGGTTCACGTCTTCGAACTGCGCCGTTTCCGGTACAGCCACGACTTTGGTTCGGGGCACCATGATGTCGCGGACCGTCTTGTCGCCGAACTCGAGAACATTGTGAAGCAGCTTTCTCTCCTCCCCGTGGATGACGCCTTCCTCGGCTCCCAGATTGAAGAGGCTCTTCATCTCTTCCTCGGTCAGGGACGGAGTCTTCTCGGGGACGCCGAAGAGACGGAGCATCCCGGTCGAGATCTTGACGAGCACGTTGACAATCGGCGACAGGACGCGCGTCGTCCACGTCATCGGGATCGCCACCGCGCGGGAGATGGACACCGGTGAGGCGGCCGCGATGGCCTTTGGAGTCATCTCCGCGAAGATGAAAAGGGCGAGCGTCGAGAAGATGATCGCCGCCGGCACACCGTAGGCCTCGCCCACCCAGGCGGTCGCGAGGGCGGTCGCGAGCGAAGAGGCCGCCGACGTGAAGAGGTTCTGTCCGATGAGGATCGTGGCGAGAAGGCGCGAGGTGTGTGCCTTCAGGCTTCTCAGGATCGGCGCGCGCCTGTCGCCTTTCTCCCGGAGCCTCTGCATGTCGATCCGCGTCAACGAGACGAGCGCGGTCTCCGAGCCCGCAAAGAAGGCGGAGAGGCCGAGCGACAGAACGAGGAGGACGAGGAAGAGCAGATCTTTGGCGTTCATGGCGTCCTTTCGATTTCGGCCGGAAGCCGCGCGGCCGCCCAGCGGGCGGCGTCGGAGAGCCCCCGATCGCGCGATCGTTCCGCGC
>DASUAD010000080.1:0-7149 GCA_035763965.1 Thermoanaerobaculia bacterium
GAAAAACGAACGGCTCGGACGGCTGCTCCTGACCGAAGGCATCGTTCGCGAGGAGGACCTCCGGGAAGCATTCCGGATACAGGTTCATCGGATCCTGTTCACCGCGTTCGCCTGGACCGACGGGCGCTTCCGCTTCGCTCCGCGGGCCGCGAGCGAGCACGACGCGGACGTTTTCACCCCGCTGCTGACGGAGTCGATTCTCCTCGAGGCGGCGCGCACCTTAGACGAGCTGCCTCGCGCGGAACAGAAGATCCCGTCCAACGAGCTCGTCTTCCGGCGTGCACCGAAGGCCTCCGCTCTCCGCCTCGTCGCCGGGGGAACGGCGGAAGCGGACGGCACGCTCGCCGTTTCCCGCCGGGAAGCGGAAACCTGGAGATGGATCGACGGCCGCCGCACGGTGGGCGAGATCCGGGAAAGGGTGTTCCTCTCGGACCTCGACGTCCTGAGCGGGATCTCGGATCTGCTCGACCGCGGGTTGATCGAGGAAGGGCAGGTCCGCAAAACTCCGTCGAAGCCATCACTCCCCGCGCCGCGTCCCCGATTCTCGTTCGTGGCGGTCGTGCTCTGGGTTCTCGTGATCGCGGCGGCGGCGGCGGCTCTTTACGTCCGTCCCCGCAACCCGGCCAACCTGCTCTTTCAGCCCGTCTCCAATAACGCGCCGGTCCGGGACCTCCTGAAGGCGAGCTCGCTCGCGCGGCTCGCCGCCGTCGCGCGCGGCGTTCGTGTGTTTTACGGCTCGACGGGCCGCTACCCGAGAACTCTCGGGCAGCTCGCGGCCGAGGGAATCCTCGACGAGGATGCGCTACGGGACCCGTACGGCCACTTCTACCGGTACATCCTTCGTCCGGAGGACGGAAAATTCGCGCTCTACGGGCGCACCGCCGCGGGGGAAATCGACCTCGACCTCTCCTACGAAGGGCAGCTCGCGCCGGTGGCCGAGACCCGGCCGACGGGGACGCCTCCCGCACCGGCACCCGATCGGCCAACCGACGTCCAGGTCGTGAGATAGGCCCGGGTCCCTTCTTCGAGCCCGGCGTTGCGAAGGGTTCGAGGCCCGGGCCCGCGCGAGACCGGCCAGGTGGCCGTTGTCCCACGAAGTTGAGTCCATGCGACTTAGAATTTACCAGACGGAACTTGACAATGGAACGCTAAAGCTTCTACGATTCGGGTCTCCGTTGGAGGAGGCGAGGAGAAAGGCAAATGAGCAAGATCATTGGAATCGACCTCGGCACGACGAATTCGTGCGTCGCCGTGATGGAAGGGGGCGACCCCGTCGTCATCCCGAACGCGGAAGGGAATCGGACCACGCCGTCGGTGGTGGCGTTCACGAAAAGCGGCGAGCGCCTCGTCGGTCAGGTCGCCAAGCGCCAGGCGATAACGAACCCCGCGAACACGGTCTTTTCGATCAAGCGGTTCATGGGCCGGAAGTCGTCGGAAGTGACCGAAGAAATGAAGATGGTGCCCTTCAAGGTCGTTTCGGCGCCCAACGGCGACGTGCGGGTCGCGGCCGGCGGCCGGGAGTATTCGCCTCCCGAGATCTCGGCGATGATTCTCGGAAAGCTGAAGGAAGCCGCCGAAGCGTACCTCGGACAGAAAGTCACGCGCGCCGTCATCACTGTCCCCGCGTACTTCAACGACTCGCAGCGGCAGGCGACGAAAGATGCCGGTCAGATCGCCGGCCTGACCGTCGAACGGCTCGTCAACGAGCCGACCGCGGCCGCACTCGCCTACGGGCTCGACAAGAAGAAGGACGAGACGATCGCCGTCTACGACTTCGGGGGAGGAACGTTCGACATCTCGATTCTCGAGGTCGGTGAAGGCGTCGTCGAGGTCAAGTCGACAAATGGCGATACCCATCTCGGAGGCGACAACATCGACCAGCGGATCATCGACTGGATCCTCGCGGAGTTCAAGAAGGACCAGGGCATCGATCTGTCGAAAGATCCGATGGCGATGCAGCGTCTCAAGGAAGCGGCCGAGAAGGCGAAGATCGAGCTCTCGAGCGTGGTCGAGACCGAGATCAATCTCCCGTTCATCACGGCCGACGCGTCGGGGCCCAAGCACCTGCAACTGAAGCTCACGCGGTCGAAGCTCGAGCAGCTCGTGGAGGACATCGTCAACCGCTCGATCGCTCCGTGCAAGCAGGCGTTGAAGGATGCCGGCGTCGAGCCCAAGGACATCGACGAGGTCGTGCTCGTCGGTGGCCAGACGCGCATGCCGCGGATCCAGCAGCTCGTCAAGGAGCTGTTCGGAAAGGAGCCGCACCAGGGCGTCAACCCCGACGAGGTGGTCGCGGTCGGCGCGGCGATCCAGGGGGGCGTCCTCGCCGGAGACGTCAAGGACCTCCTGCTGCTCGACGTCACCCCGCTGTCGCTCGGCATCGAGACGCTCGGCGGCGTGACCACCCGGCTGATCGAGCGCAACACGACGATCCCCACCAAGAAGAGCGAGGTCTTCTCGACCGCCGCCGACAACCAGACGTCCGTCGAGATCAAGGTGCTCCAGGGGGAACGGGAGATGGCTCGCGACAACAAGCCGCTCGGCGTCTTCCATCTCATCGGTCTTCCCCCGGCGCCCCGCGGGATGCCGCAGATCGAGGTGACGTTCGACATCGACGCCAACGGCATCATGAACGTCTCGGCGAAGGATCTCGGTACCGGCAAGGAGCAGAAGATCACGATCACCGCCTCGTCCGGCCTCTCCAGGGAGGAGATCGACCGGATGGTGGGCGACGCGCAGTCGCACGCGGAGGAGGACCGGAAGCGCCGCGAGGAGATCGAGGCGCGCAACCGGCTCGACAGCCTCGTCTACTCGACCGAAAAGACGTTCAACGAGAACCGGGACAAACTGAACCCGGCGGACATCTCGAACTTCGAATCGGTTCTCGCCGACGCGAAGAAGGCGCTCGAGTCCGGAAACGCGGAGGCGATGAACGATGCGGGGCAGCGGCTCCAGCAGACCTCTCACCGCCTGGCCGAGGCAATCTACAAGGGCGCTTCGGCCGGAGCCGGAGCGGGCGCGGGAGCCGGCGCAGGTGAGGCGGGGCCCTCGGGTCAGGAGAGGCCGGCGGGCAGCGAGGACGAGGTGATCGACACGGAGTATGTCGATACGGAGAAGAAGTAGGGCGGACCTCGCGGAGACGAAAGTGAGCGAGACGAAATGAGCGGTTTCCGCTGGAGCTCGCTCCAGGATCTGTTCGCGATCCAGGAAAAGATGAATCGCCTCTTCGAGGAGACGATTCACCGCACCGAGTTTCCCGATGAAGGGCTCGATGCGGCGCTGTGGTCGCCTGCGGCCGACGTCTACGAGACGACCGACGAGGTCCGGCTGTCGGTCGAGCTGCCGGGCGTGAGCCTCGAGGACGTCCACCTGGAAGCCCTCGATGGAAAGCTCCGGGTCTCCGGAGTCCGCCGCGCCGACGAAGGGGTCGAGCCGCGGCAGTTCGTGCGCATGGAGCGCATCTACGGGAATTTCTCGCGCGACTTCACGGTCCCGGCGTCGATCGACTCCTCCCGGATCAAGGCGACCCTGAAGTCGGGGATCCTGCGCGTGGTCGCGCCGAAGCTCGAGCGGCACCAGCCCATTCCCGTCGAGAGGAAGGGCCGATGAGAAGGACGACCGCACGGGTCGGACTGCGCATCGGAGCGATCTCCGAGAAGTATGGAATCCATCCGCAGACGCTGCGGATGTACGAGCGCGAAGGTCTGCTGCATCCGACCCGAACCGAGGGGAATACCCGCGTGTACGATCCGGACACGCTGGATCGACTCGAGATCATCCTCACCCTGACGAGACATCTCGGGGTCAACCTCGCCGGCGTGGAGGTGATCCTCCACATGAAGGAGAGGATGGAGAAGATGCAGGGCGAGGTCCGCCAGGTTCTGACGGCGCTTCGCGAGGAGGTCGACGCCCGACGCGGAGACTCGGACCGGTCCCTGGCGCTGACGCGGATCGAGCGGGGGAGTCTGGTCCGGAAGTAGTTCCTTTCCCGTCATCGACGAAAGAAGCGACGGGAATCCGGGTCCCGAGGAGGCACTCTTCCCTTCAGGTCGTTCTCGCTTCGCTCGGATGACGAAGTGAGGAGCCGGGAACATCTCGTTCTCCAGACAGGTTTTCTGTTCGTACCGCCGCGTCGGGGTCTAGAATGCCCCGGCGATTTTCGAGGAGGGACTGTGAAGAAAGCACTCATCGCTGTCGTCGGGCTCGCGCTCGCCGCGGCCGGCCTGGCGCAGCTCTCGAAATACAAGGACTGGGGCAAGTCCGCCGAAGCCTATTTTCTGACGTCCGAGGAAAAGCAGGCGTGGTCCCGGGTCGCGAGCGACGAGGAGGCCGAGAAGTTCATCGCGACTTACTGGTCGAAACGCGACCCCAACCCGGCGACCACCGCCAACGAGTTTCGCGACGAGATCAACCGGCGCATCGCCGCCGCCGACGAGCAGTTCAAGGTGCGCAGCAAGCGCGGATCGGAGACGAACCGGGGAAGACTGCTCGTCGTCCTCGGCCTCCCGTCGCGCGTCTCGACGCAGCGCGCGCAGGAACAGAGCGCGATCGACGACACGGGCGGCGTGACGGCTCCTTCGATCGATACCCGCCCGACGAGCTTCGATGGCTCCCCGGCGGTCGTTCAGACGTGGACCTACGCGAAGGACAAGTTCGACCCCTCGCTCGGCATCGGTGAGCTCCGCGTCCGTATCAACGTCGATCCCCAGCGCGGGACCGACGACGTCATCGGAGCGGGCGCGGTCGACAAGGCGGTCGCGAAGATCGCCGAGGAGTCGATCGTCTCGACCGGCGCCGCTGCCGTGCCGCCGGCAGTGCCGCCGGCGGCGACCGGGCCCGCGACCGCGGCCGCTCCGCCGGGCGCGTCGGCTCCGCCTGCTCCGGTCCCTGCGCAGGGCGCTCGAGCCGCCGCTCCGGCGGCGTCGCCCGCGGCGCCTGCTCCGGCTTCCGCGGCGCTTCCCGCCGCGGTCCGCAGCGCCCTCGAAGGTCTCGCGAAAGACAAGGCCGAGGGGTCGTTCTGGGGAGGCGAGTTCCACGCGATCTCCGGCGAGCCGTTCTACGCCCTCCAGTTCTACCTTTCCGCCGAGAAAGCAGCCGAGCCGCTCAAGTTCGCCGGCATCGTGTGGAACGATTCGAACCAGGCGGTCGGAACGTACTGGGACGACGCCACGCCCATCGACGTCAAGAGCGGAGCCCGCATGGACAAGGTGTTCGATCGCTCGATCGCGCTTCCTCCCGGCAGCTACCGCGGGTCGTTCGGACTCTTCACCGCGTCGGGGACTCCCGTCGCGACCTCGGGAGCGACGTTCAAGCTCGAGGCTCCCGCTTCCAGCTTCGGTGTCTCTCCGCTGATCCTCGCGAACACGCTGACGCCCCTGACCAAGAGGCCGGAGCCTACCGACCCCTTCGTCTTCGGAATGGAGAAGCCGATCAAGGTCGAGCCGAAGGGCGACAGAAAGTTCGCGAAGGACGACAGCCTCTGGTACTTCTACGCGGTCTCGAACCCGATCCTGCCGGCGGCAGCGGCGGCTGCACCCGCTGCGCCTGCCGCTCCGGCCACGACGCCGGGAGCGACGACGACTCCCGCCGAGGCTTCCGAGCCGAAACCGCGGGTCATGACCCGCATCACCGTGCTCCGCGACGGGCAGAACGCCTTCCAGCCTCTGACGGGCCTGGCGGACCTGCAGGAGCTCGCCCCCGGCTACTACGCGTCGGGCAGCGAGATTCCGCTCGTGACGTTCGAGCCCGGTTACTACACGTTCGCCGTCCAGGTTCGCGACCTGAACGCCCCGCGTGATTCGGCGGCATCCAAAGGCATCGAGCGCAAGGAAGACTTCGTCGTTCTGAACGCCGACGGAACGCTTCCCCCTCGCGCGAAGAAGCCGGAAGCGAAACCGAAGGCGCCCGCGAAGAAACCCTGATCCCGGCTCCTTCTCCCTCTCCCCGGTGACGGGGAGAGGGTTGAGGTGAGGGGCGCCTTTTCCGGCGCCTCGAGGTGCTGGTTTTTTTGGCGGGCCGCGAGGCCCGCGTTTCTTTCGAGGACGCGCCGCACCGAAGGAGGGACGGCGCCGGGGGCTCCCGGCAGGATGCACCGGGTTACGTGCGTCTCATCACAGGAAATTGGGGATTCATCCGACTTAGTGGAGTCCGATTCAAGCATTTGGATTATGAGCCCCTCCTGAGGATACCCGACAGACCATAACTCTCTCTCTGCCAGTGCTTTGATCGGTCCACAGACTTGCCGGTGTGTGGCACCCTTCTTGCCAAACTGGACGGCGGCAAGAGTGCTCACTGTGCTCGTAATTCGCGCTTCTCAATCGATTCTTATTGCTGAAAAGGAGAGCTATGCGTAGTCGATTTCGATTTACCGTGATTGCCCTGGGGATCTTGGCGCTCGCGGTTCCCACCTTCCTTCTTGCAGACGGCACCCTCCTCGGAACGATCAGGGGCCGTGTCCTCGACGAGTCGGGAGCGGGTATTCCCGGAGCGACGGTCGAGATCGTCAGCGCCGACAAGGGCTTCCGGCGCAGCCAGACGACCGATACCACGGGAAACTTCACCTTCGCCGCTCTGCAGACCGGGCCATACACGTTGAGGACGAGCCTCTCCGGGTTCCAGTCGGTCGAGAAGACGAACAACATCGTCGAACCGAACAAGACGACCGAGGTCGACGTGACGATGCGGCTCGCGGCGGCGGCCGAAGCCGTGACCGTTACCGGTGAGGTGCCGCTCGTCGACAAGACGGACACGAGCGCGCGCACGACCGTCAGCTCGACTCTGACCCAGAAGCTCGCGATCAGCCGCAACTATCAGACGCTCATTTCGAATGCTCCCGGCGTCACCAACAACGCCGGCGGCAACCCCAACGTCCACGGCGCTCTCTCGGGCAACAACCAGTACCTCTTCGACGGCGTGGACACGACAGACGTCACGACCGGCACGTTCGGCCAGAACTTCACCTTCGAGGCGATCCAGGAGATCGTCGTTTCGACGGCCGGCATCTCGGCGGAGTTCGGCCGCGCGCAGGGTGCCATCGTCAACGTCATCACGAAGGCGGGGACCAACACCTTCAGCGGTTCGGGCAAGATCATCCTGACCAACGACGAGTGGAACGAGGACAACAAGGGAAAGAGCCCGGGCGGCGTCTCC
>DASUAD010000081.1:0-3050 GCA_035763965.1 Thermoanaerobaculia bacterium
AGTTCAGGTGCTTCTCGAGCTTCCCGGTCACTTCGAGGAGCGCGCGGGCGTCCTTGTCCCCGCCCCGGGCCGACTTTTCGGCCTTCTCGCGGGATCGGGCGACCGTCTCCAGGTCCGCGAGGACGAGCTCGGTCTTGACCGTCTCGATGTCCCCGACCGGGTCGAGCGCACCGGCGACGTGCACGACGTCGCGGCTCTCGAAACAGCGAACGACCTCGACGATGGCGTCGACCTCGCGGATGTGCTGGAGAAACTTGTTCCCCAGACCCTCCCCGCGCGACGCGCCGCGGACGAGGCCGGCGATGTCGACGAACTCGATCGTCGCCGGGACGATCCGGGAGGTCCTCGAGATCCGCGCGAGCGGCGCGAGACGCGCGTCGGGCACCGTGACGACCCCCACGTTGGGCTCGATCGTGCAGAACGGGTAGTTCGCGGCCTCCGCCTTCCGGGTGCGCGTGAGGGCGTTGAAGAGCGTGGACTTTCCCACGTTCGGCAGTCCGACGATCCCGGCGCGGAGCATCGCAGAAGTCTATGATCGGCGCGCCGTGCGGCTTCTCGTCAACTCACTCGCGCTCGGGCTCCCCGTTGCCGTCGCATCGCGGCTTCTCCACGGGCCCGACTGGCTCACCCTGGTCGCGTCGGCGCTCTCCCTCCTCCCGCTCGCCGGCTGGATCGGGACCGCGACCGAGCACGCCGCTTCGCGCATGGGCGCCGGGCTCGGAGGCCTCCTCAACGCGACCTTCGGCAACGCGGCGGAGCTCATCATCGCGATCTCCGCGCTCCGACGCGGGCTCGTGGACCTCGTCAAGGCGTCGCTCACGGGATCGATCATCGGCAACACGCTGCTCATCCTGGGGCTCTCCGCGTTCGTCGGGGGCTTGAAGCACGGCACGCAGAAGTTCGACGCGAGGCCGACCGGCCGTCACGCCGCGATGATGATCCTCGCGATCTCTGGCATGGCGCTGCCGGCGGTCTTCGCGACCATCGAGCACGATGCGTTCGTTCGCGAGGAGGTCTCGATCGGCGTCTCGGTCCTGCTGCTCGCCACCTACGCCGCCTACGTCTACTTCTCCTACTTTTCGCGCCAGCGCGACGCCCACCAGGAGATTGAACATCCCGAGGGCTCCGGGAGCCCCTGGAGTATCCGGAAATCTCTCGTCGTGCTCGCGGGAGCCGTCGCAGGCACGGCGGTCGCGAGCGAGCTGCTCGTCCACGCGATCGAGCCGGTCTCGAAATCCGCCGGAATCTCCGAGCTCTTTCTCGGGCTGATCCTGATCCCGATCGTGGGCAACGTCGCCGAGCACTACAGCGCGATCGTCTTCGCCTCCCGAAACAAGATGGACCTGGCTCTCTCGGTCGCGGCCAACTCCTCGACTCAGATCGCCGTTTTCGTCGCCCCGCTGCTCGTCCTCGTGAGCCTGCTCGTGCGGCCCATGGACCTCATCTTCCAGCCGATCGAGCTCGTCACGCTCTTCTCGTCGAGCGCCATATTCGCGTACATCTCGCTCGACGGGGAGACCAACTGGCTCGAGGGAATCCAGCTCCTGGCCCTCTACCTGATCGCGGCCGTTGCCTTCTTTTTCCTCCCGAAGTAGGCTTTTGTGAGAGACGAAAAGAATGTCGCGGTCCGCCACTCCTTGGAATAGCCTCCGACCCGCAGGCGTTTTTTGGGTGCTCCACGACAGACCAACGCGCAACGCTAACTCTTTGGAATAAGGGGCTTAGAGAGTGAACATTTCGCGCAAAATCAGTCGGATCGGTCTGGCGGCCTCGCTTCTCATCGGCCTCTCTTTCGCGAACCTGCGCGGGGCGTCCGGGACGTCTCTGGCGAGCATCGGCGGCCTGTCCGGGCTCGCCGGCATCTCCGGCAAGCTCCTCGCGGTCTTCGCGCTCCCGGGAGACGGCGCCCTGCGCGACCTGGCGGGCGCGGCCACGGGCGGCGTCCGCCTGATCGTGATGAAACCCTTCTCGGTGAAGGTCAATGGCCGGATCGGGAATTACCGGATGGGCACCTGGCCGTACGAGGGTCGCACGCCGCGCAGTTCGAACTACGCCCCCCCGAAAGGCTTCATCGAGGTGACGCCGGAGAACTTCGGCACGCACGTCTCCGAGCACTTCACCGTCGGACAATTCCTGACGAAGGACCAGAGCAACGTCTGGCCGAAGTATCTCGTCCTCGACCGGCGGCTGCTCGACAAGCTCGAGCTCACGATCGCGGAGCTCGATCGCGAAGGCTACGACGTGAAGAATTTCTCGATCATGAGCGGGTTTCGCACACCGCAGTACAACGAGCGAGGAGTCGGAGCGGGCGGCCGCTCGGCCGTTTCGCGGCACCAGTACGGCGACGCGTCGGATGTCTACCCCGACGACGACAAAGACGGCCGGATGGACGACTTGAACCGGGACGGCCGGGTCGATCTGAAGGACGCGCGTATCCTCGCCTCTGCCGCGGAAGTCGTCGAGAAGAAGAACCCGCAGCTCGTCGGAGGAATCGGAATCTACCCGGCGACGTCGGCGCACGGACCGTTCGTGCACATCGACGCGCGCGGATCTCGCGCGAGGTGGAACGGGTAGGCGCGACTCCGGATTCGGATTTCGAGCGTCGAAACAGAGCCCCGGGTGACCGGGGCTTTTTCCTTGGGGCCCCCGTCTTCTCGTCAGAGAATTACGCCGCGTTGAGCGCCGACAAAGAACGAATCGACGAAAAGACCGGACTCCTGCGCGCGGTCTCGCGGTGGCAGATCGTCGCGCTGTCGGTCAACGACGTCATCGGCAGCGGCGTCTACCTGATCCTTCCCGTCGCGGCCGCGCAGCTGCTGGGGCCCGCGAGCGTCTGGGCGATCCTCGCCGCGGGCTTTGCGGTCCTTCTGCTCGTGCTCTGTTTCGCCGAGGCCTCGAGCCTCTTCGACCGGCCGGGCGGCGCGATCGTGTACACGCGGGCGGCGTTCGGCGATTTTGCCGGCTTCGAGGTCGGCTGGATGACGTGGATCGCGCGCATTTCGTCCATCGCCGGTCTCTCGGTCTTTTTCGCGCGCGCGGTCGGGTATCTC
>DASUAD010000082.1:0-13338 GCA_035763965.1 Thermoanaerobaculia bacterium
CGCCTCCGCCTGCGAGTTCCTCGCGCACCAGGGTTTTCCCTACGTCTCGCACGTCGCCGGCGGCGTCGCTGCGGGGATGCGCGGCGGCTATGGTCGCTCGTCGGAGTCGCGGTAGCGCCGTGGGATTTCGCAATCTCACGGAGTTCCTGCGAGCGCTCGAGGCCGACGGAGACCTGACGCGAGTTCGCCGCGAGGTCTCGCCGCGTCTCGAGATCGCGGAAATCGCCGACCGCAGCGTCAAGGGTGACGGCCCGGCTCTTCTCTTCGAGAACGTGTCCGGATCGCAGATGCCCGTCGCGATCAACCTCTTCGCGTCCCGCCGCCGCATGCTGCGCGCTCTCGATCTCGCGACTTTCGATGAGTGGGATTCCCGGCTCGAGCCGCTGCTCGACCCGAAGCCTCCCGAGGGTCTCCTCGAGAAGCTGAAGACGATCCCGAAGGTCACCGAGCTCGCACAGATCTTCCCGAAGACCGTTCGCTCGGCCCCGTCTCAGGAGATCGTCGAAACCGGCGAGCAGGTCGATCTCACCAGGCTCCCCGTCCTGACGTGCTGGCCGCAGGACGCCGGACCGTTCATCACGCTTCCTCTGGTCATCACGCGGGACCCGGCGACCCGAAAAGTGAACGTCGGCGTCTACCGGATGCAGGTCTTCGACCGCAACACGACCGGCATGCACTGGCAGAAGCACAAGGACGGCGCGGGACAGGCGCGCGGTTACGAGCGCGAGGGGAGAAGGATGGAGGTCGCCGTCGCAATCGGCGCCGATCCGGCAACGGTCTTCTCCGGCGTCGCGCCGCTGCCGCCGGGGATCTCGGAGTTCCTGTTCGCCGGGTTCGTGCGCGGTGAGGGTGTGCCGGTCGCCGACGCCAAGACGGTCGACGTCCCGGTTCCCGCCGAGGCGGAGATCGTCCTCGAAGGTTACGTGGATCCGGGAGAGCGGCGCCGCGAGGGTCCGTTCGGGGATCACACCGGATTCTATTCGCTCGACGACGACTTCCCGGTCTTCCACGTCACGGCGGTGACGCGGCGGCGAGAGCCGGTGTATCTCACGACCATCGTCGGCCGGCCCCCGATGGAAGACGGGTTCATGGGCGAAGCGGTCGAACGGCTGTTTCTTCCGCTCGTGCGCCGCATGATTCCCGAAATCGTCGACATGCATCTGCCCGTCCACGGAATCTTCCACAACCTGATGCTCGTCTCGATCGACAAGCGCTATCCGGGGCACGCGCGCAAGACCATGCACGCGATCTGGGGCACCGGTCAGATGATGTTCACGAAAACGATCGTCGTGTTCGATCGCGACGCCGATCTGCGCAACGGCCCCGAAATGCTCTGGCGGGCGCTCACCGCGATCGACCCGGAGCGCGACGTCGAGATCGTCCACGGGCCCGTCGACGAGCTCGATTTCGCCGCGCGCCTGCCGTGCTACGGCAGCAAGATGGGAATCGACGCGACCCGCAAGTGGAAGGAGGAGGGTTTCTCCCGGCGCTGGCCCGACGAGATCGTCATGAGCGACTCGGTCCGGCGGCGGATCGACGGAATCTGGCCGGAACTGGGCATTCGGCTGCGGAAATAGGGGCATGCCGCGTCGCTTCCTCTGGGACGAGGGAGTGTGAGGGCGCGGAGCCGCGTTATAAAATCTGCAATCTGGTCGAACCGTGAAAGTGCTCGTCGTCGATCCGGATCCGGAATCCCGTGACGCTTTGCGCCGGGCATTCGGCGCCAACGGCAATCAGGCGCGGTGCGTCGCTTCCGCCGGCGAAGGTACCCGCCGTCTCCCGGAGTTTCTGCCCGACGTCGTGATCGCGGCCGTGGACCTTCCCGGAGGCACCGCCGAGACGTTTATCGCGGCGGCGGCCCGCGATGCCCGACGGGCGGTCTGGGCCCTCGTGCCTTCGGATCGTCTCGATCTCGCCGTCCACGCGATGGAGCGTGGAGCGGTTGACTTTCTCTGGCGCCCCGTTTCGGTGCGACGCCTTTCGCTCCTGCTCGATCGGTTCCGGCGCCGTCGCGCCGCGGAAGAGCGCGGGGAAGAGGACCGCCTTCGTCTGGCGCGCGTCGAAAGCCTGGTCGCTCTCCCCGGTCGCTCCCCGCGGTGGACCGAGACGATGGCGCTGATCGAGCGGCTCGCCTCCGAGTCCGCCGTGCTGATCACCGGCGAAGAAGGGACGGAGAAGGAGGCGGCTGCCCGGTTTCTCCATCGGCTTTCGCCGCGTGGTTCCGGAACGCTCGTGAAAGTCGCGGAAGGGGAGAGTTTCCAGGACGCGCTGTCCCGCGCGGCCGGAGGAACTCTCTTCGTAACCGGCATCGACCGCGTGCCCGCCCGCGTCCAGGCGGAGATCCTGTCGTCGCTCGACGCCGACGTGCGTCCCGGCCTGGTGCTCGCTGCCGACGGCGATCCTGCCGACGCCGTCCGGCGGGGGAAGCTCGCGGGCGGCATTCTCCGACGACTCGAGGACCGCGTCCTTCACCTTCCGCCGTTGCGCGAGCGCGGCGAGGACGTCGCGCGTCTCGCGCGCCACTTCCTGGAGGAGACGAGCGCGACGCTCTCGTTCGACGTCGAGGCGATGGATGCACTGACCGCCCATGACTGGCCGGGCAACGTCCAGGAGCTCCGCGAGGCCGTCAAGCGCGCGGCGAAGCTCGCCGAAGGGCCGACGATCGGGCCGACGGTCGTCCGCTCCGTGCTCGGCCGTCCGCTCTCGGCGCGGGGATCGCGCCGGCGACGGGTCCCGACCGTCCGGATCGCCGTCGGGGATTCGCTCGCCGACGTCGAACGCCGCCTGATTCAGAAGACGCTCGAGTTCGCGCGTGGCAACAAGCGCAAGACCGCGGAGCTCCTGAAGCTGTCGCTCAAGACGATTTACAACAAGATCAAGGAATACGGGCTGGAGCACTGACCCGGACACTTCGCCGTCGGCGATCGGGTCCGGGCGGCGTACAATCCCGACGTGGCTTCGGATCGGCGCTTTGGCCTGCCGCATCCACTCGACGCAGAGTTCTCGGAGGGCTCCGCATACCGAAGGAAATCGGGGTTGTGGGAGACCCTGCGGCGCGCTCTCGGCGCGCCGACTCCAGTGACGCCGAATCCGGAACTCCCGCAGGCAGGGGACGCAACCGGGTCGCCGCGCCCTGCGGCTCCGCCGCCACCGTCTCCCGCCGGGCCACCTCCCGCACCGCGTCGGCCGGAACCGGTCGTCACGGCGCTCCCGCTCGCCCCGCTTCCTGCTGAAGAGGTTCCGTTCCTGGAAGATCCGGCGGTCCCGACCCCCTCGGAAGCCGCCGCAGCCACTCCACGGCCGGTCTCCGCACCGGCGGCTGAAGCTCCGCCGGAGACGCCTGTCCCGCCCGGTTCCTCCGAGCCGCCTGCCCGGCCGTCGCGGCTCGCCCGCGGACTCGCCTCTTTTTCCAGCGACAATGCGGAGCGCGAGAAGAAGTTCGCGCATCTGCTTCGCGACGCGCCGCCCGGGGCCGGCAGGCGCGCCGACAGGCCTCGAAAAAGGGGCTGATTCCGCGAGGGCTCGCGGGCAACGCCCGCCGGGCACCTCGAAGATCGGGCGGCGGATCGCACCGGGGAGGATCGACTTTCGTCTGGTGCCGGAGGTGGGAGTCGAACCCACATGCCCGTGAAGAGCGGGGGATTTTGAGTCCCCTGCGTCTGCCATTCCGCCACTCCGGCCGGGGTGCGGATGATAACGGGAAACGCCGGCCCCGGACCCCGGCAGCACGCGGCGAACCCCCGAAACATTGAGTTTTTCGAGGATTTTGCCTATAATTCACGGCTCCGCAGTTCTTTACCTTTTGTTTTGAGGAGGTTTCAGTGGGATTTCGAGTCGGCGAGAAGGTCGTATACCCGAATCACGGCGTTTCCGTGGTGGAAAAGATCGGTGAGGGCTTCGTGACGGACTCTGCCCCGGTTCCCCCCCGCAGCTTCTATCACCTGCGGCTTCTGGCGAACAACTCCAAGGTCATGGTTCCCATCGGCAACACGGATCTGATCGGACTTCGCCGTCTCACGCAGCGCAAGGACATCACGGGTCTGATGAAAACCCTTTCCGACGGGCGCTTCTCCGCGACCGGCGACTGGAAGGGCCGCTACAAGCAGAACCTCGACAAGATGAAGAGCGGCAGACTCCACGACATCGCGGACGTCCTGAAGACTCTGAACTTCATCATGACGCGCAAGACGCTGTCCTTCCGCGAGAAGAAGATGTACGAGCGCGCGAAGTACCTGATCGTGTCCGAAATTGCGGTCATCAACAACATGGACGAGGGCGAGGTGGAGCGTCTCGTGGACCGCGCGCTCGCCAAGTCGGCCCAGAGCCGGGCCGCCGGACACTGACGTCCCCTTCACGGCCCTTTCTTCCGAAAAGGGGCGATCGTTCGAGGAGGCTTCGGCCTCCTTTTTCTTTTCCTGTGATCTATTGTCGCGAGGTGACGGTCGCCTTCTCCAACGTAGAATCGTTTTGATGAGGCGGCTTTCCCTCGGGCTCGCTTTCGCGGCAGCGGCGACCGCCGGGACCCTTCTCGCGGACACGGTCACCGACGTCCTGCGGGCGGATCTCGCGCGCGAGCGCCGGCGGATGGCCACGGACGTCAGCCAGCTCGCCGACGTCGCACGCAGGCTCGAGACCGCAACGGGGGATCTCACGACCGCGAGCCGCGCCGTGGCGGATCTCGCCGGGCGCTCGGACGCCGCCGTCGACGAGATCATTCGTCGGGAGGACGCCGTCGCGTCGGCCGAGCAGGAAGTGAAGACGCTTCTCGATCGACGCCGGCTCCTCGTCGAGCGGCTCGTCGAGCGGCGGCGCAACATCGCGCTCCTGGACGCCGAGCTCCGGGGAAAACGCCCGGCGGCGGTCGCGGATCTCCTCTCGGGGCGCTGGACCGTCTCGATCGAGCCGGGTGAGCAGCGGGGCGTGTTCCGCGTTGCTCTCGATGGAACGCTCGTGTCGGGAGACTATTCTCTCGAGGGGGGCTTCTCCGGCTCTCTGCGAGGAACCTTGATCGGAGACCGCCTGCGTCTCGAGCGCGTGGACTCGCAGCTCGGCTTCACCACGGTCTACTACGGGAGGCTTGCGCGCGACGGAAGCCAGATCGCCGGGACGTGGGAGTCGACGACGTTCGGCACGGGAGCCGCGGATGCGGGCCGCTGGCGAGCTCAACCGATCAAGGAAGAAGAGCCGGAGTCGTCCCCATGAATTCGGCGCGGCGTTTCCCCATAATGCCTCTGCTCGTCGGGGCCCTGCTCGGCTTCATTGGCGGCTATTTCGCAGCCGGGGGAGGGCGCCCCGCAGCGCCGGCTCCCGCAGCCCCGGCCGCGGGAGCTCCGGGCGCAGAAGCCGGCGCCGGACGCCTCGAGGAGATCCGCGCCTCCGTGGAGAAGGACCCGGAGAACCCGAAGCTGCTGACGTCGCTCGGAAACGCGTACTACGACCGGGAGGACTGGGACCGCGCCATCGATGCGTACGAGAAGGCGCGCCGCAAGGCTCCCGACGACGCGAACCTCCTTTCCGACCTCGGGGCGGCTTACCGCAACCGCGGGGAGTTCAAGCGTGCCGTCGTTCTTTTCGAGCGAGCGCGCGAGCGGGACAAGGAGCACTGGCAGTCGCTGCTGAATCTCGTCCTGATTCACGCCTATGACCTGCACGACCCGGCCGGGGCCCAGCGCTGGTTCGACGAGTTGAAGCGGCGCTACCCGGAAATCCCGGACCTCGACCGAATCCAGGAGCGGATCTCGAGCCTCCGCGCCTCGTGACCCGCTTCGCTCTCTATCTCGCCCTCCTCTTCCTGATTCTCGGCCTCGCGCGCATGGTCCGGCTGTGGCTCGCGGGCCGTCGCAGGGGACGGGACTTTGCGCGTCCGGTCGAGGGCGAGATGGTCCGGGATCCCGTGTGCGGGACCTGGATCGACCGCCGGGTCGCGCTCTCCGCAGGCCGCAGCGGCGACGCCGTCCCGGTCTGCTCGGAAAAGTGCCGCCGGGCGCTGGAGTCGGCGTGAGCGGGCTCCTTTTCGGACGTGAAGACCCGGATCGCCCGGCGGACGCTCCGCTCGCGGGCGCGCCACTCGCCGACCGCCTGCGCCCGCGATCGCTCGACGAGGTGGAGGGTCCCGACGAAGTCGTCGGAGCGAACGGGTTCCTTTCGCGGGCGATCGCCGAGGACCGCGTGCCGTCGCTCATCTTCTGGGGCCCGCCCGGCGTCGGCAAGACGACCCTCGCCAGGCTCATCGCCGCGCAGACGTCGTCGCGCTTTCTGGCCTACTCCGCCATCGCGACCGGCGTGAAGGAGATGCGGGAAGTGCTCGAGGCCTCGCGGGCGCTCCGCGCGAAGGCGGGGCAGAGGACGATCCTTTTTCTCGACGAGATTCACCGTTTCAACCGCGCGCAGCAGGACGTCTTCCTCCCATACGTCGAGACCGGCGACGTCATCCTGATCGGCGCGACGACCGAGAACCCGTCGTTCGAGCTGAACGGTGCGCTCCTCTCGCGGACGAAAGTCGTAGTGCTCGATCCGCTCCCTCCCGAGGCGATCGTGCGGATCGTGCGTCGCGCCCTGGAGGACATCCCCCGAGGGCTCGGCTCGCGGGACTTCCACGTGGACGACGAGGCGCTCTCCTTCATCGCGCAGACGGCCGGCGGCGACGCGCGGCGCGCGTTGAACCTCCTCGAGGCCGCGGCGGCCGACGCGGAGACTGCGAAGACGCGCACGATCGACGTCGATCGCCTGCGGGATCTCCTTCAGCGCAAAGTCCTCCTCTACGACAAGGCTGGGGAAGAGCACTACAACCTGATCTCCGCGCTGCACAAGTCGATGCGCGAGTCGGACCCGGACGCCACCGTGTACTGGATGGTCCGGATGCTCGAGGCGGGGGAGGAGCCGCTGTACCTCGCGCGGCGGATCGTCCGCTTCGCCTCCGAGGACGTCGGGCTCGCGGACCCTCGCGCTCTCTCGGTGGCGCTCGACGCGAAAGAGGCGTACGACTTCCTCGGATCCCCGGAAGGGGAGCTCGCCCTCGTGGAGGCGGCGGTCTACTGCGCTCTTGCGCCGAAGTCGAACGCGCTGTACGTCGCGGAGGGCGAAGCGAAGCGGGACGTCGCCGAGCGGCCGGCGGAGCCCGTTCCGCTCGTGATCCGGAACGCCGTCACGCGGCTGATGAAGGACGTCGGCTACGGCCGCGGCTATCGCTACGCGCACGATGAACCCGAGGGCGTGGGAGGCGTCGAGTGCCTGCCGGATCGGCTGAAAGGAAGGCGGTACTACCGTCCGGGACGTGCCGGCGAGGAGGCAGAACTCTCGCGTCGCCTGGAGGAACTGCTCGAGGTCAGAAGGAGAAAGAGCCGGAAAACGGAAAACGGAAAACGGAAAACGGATCAGTAGCGCGTCGTTTCCCGTTTCCCGTTTCCAGCTCACGGCTCTTCCCGCCGGTAGTTCGGCGCTTCCTTCGTGATGATCACATCGTGCGGGTGCGACTCCTTCAATCCCGCGCTCGTCACGCGGACCATCTTCGATTTCGTGCGCAGGTCGTCGATCGTTCGTGCGCCGGTCAGCCCCATGCCGCTCCGGATGCCGCCCGCCAGCTGGTGGACCAGGCCCTCGACCGACCCCTTGTACGGCACCATTCCTTCGATTCCCTCGGGCACGAGTTTCGACAGCGAGGGGTCGGTCGAGGCCTCGACGCCCAGCGATTCCTGGAAGTAGCGGTCGGAGGAGCCGGACTTCATTGCCGCGAGCGATCCCATCCCGCGATACGCCTTGAACGTGCGCCCCTGGTAGAGGATCGTTTCTCCCGGTGATTCCTCGGTGCCCGCGAGGAGCGATCCGATCATGACGATGTGGGCGCCGGCGGCGATCGCCTTGACCACGTCTCCGGAGAACTTGATCCCGCCGTCGGCGATCAAGGGAACCCGCGTGCCGCGCGTCGCTTTCGCGCACTCCCGGATCGCGTGGATCTGCGGCACACCGGCCCCCGTGACGACGCGAGTCGTGCAGATGGATCCGGGACCGATGCCGACTTTTACCGCGTCGGCGCCCAGGCGCACGAGATCCCGCGCGCCCTCCTCGGTCGCGACGTTCCCGGCGACGATCGGCGTCGAGGGGAACTTGCGGCGGAGCATCTTCAGCGCGTCCAGGACCCCCTGGCTGTGTCCGTGGGAGGAATCGAGGACGAGCACGTCCACCTGCGCTCGCACGAGCTCCGTCGCCCGTTCGAGCATGTCCCGCGCGATCCCGACTGCCGCGCCGACGCGCAGGCGTCCGAGCCGATCCTTCGCGGCGTTCGGGTACTTGATCGCCTTCTGAATGTCCTTGACCGTGATCAGCCCCTTGAGGTTTCCGGCGCGGTCCACGACGAGGAGCTTCTCGATGCGGTGCTGGTGAAGGAGCTCCTTGGCCTGCTCGAGAGTCGTGCCCACGGGGGTCGTGACGAGCTTCTCCTTGGTCATGCGGGAGGAGATCGGCCGATCGAGGTGCGTTTCGAACCTCAGGTCGCGGTTGGTCAGGATTCCGACGAGCTTGCCTTTGTCGTCGATGACGGGAACGCCCGAGATCTTGTAGCGCGCCATGAGCTCCAGCGCGTGCGCGATCTTCTGCTCCGGGCGCACGGTCACCGGGTCGACGATCATCCCGGACTCCGACCGCTTGACCCGGTCCACCTCTTCGGCCTGCGCCGGGATCGGAAGGTTCTTGTGGATGACGCCGAGGCCGCCCTGCTGGGCCATCGCGATCGCCAGACGGGACTCGGTCACCGTGTCCATCGCAGCCGAGACGATCGGGATGTTGAGCCCGACCGAGTCGGTCAGCCGGGTTTTCAGATCCACGTCGCGGGGGTGGACCTTCGATCGCGCCGGCAGCAGAAGGACGTCGTCGAAAGTGAGCGCGATCGGAAGACCGTCGTTCGAGCGGCCGGAAGGACGTCGACGGGCCGGCATCAGGCTCCCGCCGCGGCGGCGCTGCCGTGGCACTTCTTGTATTTCTTGCCGGAGCCGCAGGGGCACGGGTCGTTGCGGCCCACCTTGGGTCCGGCGCGGTGGATCGTCTCGACCTTCGCGTCCGATCCGCCCGAGGCCGCGGCGCCGTAGGAGTAGTTGACCGAACGCCGCGACGGCATGGCCACCGGCGCGTGCCGCGCCTCTTCGTCGACGACTTCGCCTTCCGCCTCGCGGATCACGGGCTGGAGACGGAACAGGTACTGGACGATCTGGTCCTCGATCCTCTCCTTCATCAGCGTAAAGAGCTCGAAGGACTCCTTCTTGTACTCGACGAGCGGGTCGCGCTGGCCGTAGCCGCGCAGCCCGATGCCCTCCTTCAGGTGGTCGATCGCGAGCAGGTGGTCCTTCCACTGCTGGTCGACGACCTGGAGCATCACGAACCTCTCGTGGAGGCGCATGGTCTCGGGCCCGAGCAGCTTCTCTTTCGCCTCGTAGATCTCGTGGATCGCGGCAAGGAGGAGCTCGCGGACCTCGTCGCGCTCTTTGCCGGTCAGGTCGATCGAGCCCGGCGCGATGCCGAAGTATTCCTTCAGATCGAGGTCGAACGCCGTCAGATCCCACTCGTCGGGGCCCTTGTCCTCCGGGAGGCTGCGCCCGATCGCATAGTCCAGGATGACTTCCGCGAGCGCGAGGATCTCGTCCTTGCTCTGCTTGCCCTTCAGGATGTCCCGCCGCAGGCCGTAGATCTCCTCGCGCTGGCGGTTCATGACGTCGTCGTACTCGAGCAGGTGCTTGCGGGTCTCGAAGTTCCTTCCCTCGACCTGCTTCTGCGCGCGCTCGATCGCGCGCGAGACCATGCGATGCTCGATCGGAACGCCTTCCTCCATGCCGAGCTTGCGCATGACGTTCTGCAGCCGGTCGGACCCGAAGATCCGCATCAGGTCGTCCTCGAGCGACAGGTAGAAGCGGGAGGAACCCGGGTCCCCCTGGCGGCCGCTCCTTCCGCGGAGCTGGTTGTCGACGCGCCGCGATTCGTGGCGCTCGGTTCCGAGAATGTGGAGACCGCCCGCTGCGAGGACCTTCTCACGGTCCTTCGCCGCCTCGGCGCGCAGTCGTCCGAGCAGGGCGGCGAACTCCTCGGGCGACGTGGTTTCCGCGCGCCGGTGCTCGGCGAACGCCTCCGGGTTTCCCCCGAGGACGATGTCCGTGCCGCGCCCCGCCATGTTCGTCGCGATCGTGACCGAGCCGGACTTGCCGGCCTGGGCGACGATCTCCGCCTCCTTCTCGTGGAACTTCGCGTTCAGAACGACGTGGGGGACCTTGCGCTCCTTCAGGAGGCTGGAGAGGCGCTCCGATTTCTCGATCGAGACCGTGCCGACGAGGACCGGCTGGCCCTTCTCGCGGAGCGCGACGATCTCGTCGGCGACCGCTTCGAACTTCTCGCGCTCCGAGGCATAGACCACGTCATGGTGATCGATCCGGATCATCGGCATGTTGGTCGGGATGACGACGACGTCGAGCTTGTAGATCTGGTGGAACTCCGCCGCTTCCGTGTCGGCGGTTCCGGTCATTCCGGCGAGCTTCTCGTACAGCCGGAAGTAGTTCTGGAGGGTGATCGTCGCGAGCGTCTGGTTCTCCCGCTCGATCCGCACTCCCTCCTTCGCCTCGACCGCCTGGTGAAGCCCGTCGGACCACCGACGACCCGGGAGCACGCGTCCGGTGAACTCGTCCACGATCAGGACCTGCCCGTCCTTGATCATGTACTCGACGTCTTTCTTGTAGAGCGCGTGGGCGCGCAGCGCCTGTTCGGTTCCGTGGAGAAGATCGATGTTGGTCAGATCGTACAGGTTCTTGACCCCGAGGAGCTTCTCCGCCTTCGCGACTCCCTCCTCGGTCAGGACCGCGGTCTTCGACTTCTCGTCGACCAGGTAGTCACCGGTCGTCACCTTGTTGCCGGCCTTGTCCTTCTTCTCTTCGCCCTTGACGAGTTTCGGAATGATCCGGTTGCACTTGTAGTAGACGTCCGTGTTCTCTTCAGAAGGCCCCGAGATGATGAGCGGCGTGCGGGCCTCGTCGACGAGGATCGAGTCGACCTCGTCGACGATCGCGTAGATGTGCCCGCGCTGGACCATGAACTCGAGCTCGAACTTCATGTTGTCGCGCAGGTAGTCGAAGCCGAACTCGTTGTTGGTCCCGTACGTGACGTCGCAGGCGTACTGCTTCTTGCGCTCGTCGTCCAGCTGCGAGTTCTGGATGCAGCCGACCGTGAGTCCCAGGAACCGGTAGATCTTGCCCATCCACTCGGCGTCGCGGCGCGCGAGGTAGTCGTTGACGGTGACGACGTGGACGCCCCGCCCGGTCAGGGCATTCAGGTAAACGGGCATGGTCGCGACGAGCGTCTTGCCCTCGCCCGTCTTCATCTCGGCAATCTTCCCCTGGTGGAGCACCATACCGCCGATCAGCTGGACGTCGAACGGGCGCATTCCGAGTGCCCGGACGGACGCCTCCCGCACGACGGCGAACGCCTCCTCCAGGAGCTCGTCGAGAGCGCGGTCGCGGGCGGCTTTCAGCTCTTCTTCCGGAACGCCCTCGAGGGCTGCGGCCAGACGGGAGCGCAGCTCGCCGGTTTTCCCCCGCAGTTCGTCGTCCGACAGCGCCTTCATCGCGGGCTCGAGCGCGTTGATCGGGGCGACACGCGGCGCGAGCTTCTTGATGTCGCGCTCGTGCTGTGTGCCGAAGACTTTGGCGAGGACCCGATCGATCATTTAGGCGGTAAACAACTCTACCGGGGAGAATTATTCACGTTTTCCGGCGGTGCGGAAAGGGTCACTCCTCGGCCCTCGGCCGATACGACAGAGCCTCCGCGACGTGCGGGGCGGCGACCCGCGCCGCGCCGTCGAGGTCGGCTACGGTTCGCGCGACCCTGAGCGCGCGGTGCAGGGCGCGCATCGAGAGACCCAGCCGCTCGACCGCGTTCGCGAGCAGGCGGCGGGCCGCCGGTTCGAGTGTCTGGTCCGAGTCGATCTCCGCTGCGGAGAGGTCGGCGTTGCGGAACCCGGGAAGATCCGGCCGCCGGGAGGCGGCGCGGTCCCGCGCCTTCTGGACCCGCTCGCGGATCGCCGCCGAGCTTTCCGACGGGCGGGTCGAGAGCTCCTCCCACGGCACCGCCGGGACGGCGACGTGGAGGTCGATGCGGTCGAGGAGCGGCCCGGAGAGCTTCCGGGCGTACCGCGTCTTTTCCGCGTAATCGCAGCGGCAGGAGCGCCGGGGATCGCCGAGAGATCCGCACGGGCACGGGTTCATCGCAGCGACGAGCAGGAAGTCGCAGGGGAAGGAGCACGCTCCGCCGACGCGGACGATCGAGATGCGCCGTTCCTCGATGGGCTGGCGGACGCCTTCGATGACGTCGCGGCGGAACTCCGGAAGCTCGTCCAGAAAGAGCGCGCCCCGATGCGCGAGCGAGATCTCGCCGGGCGAGGGTCGGGAACCTCCGCCGAGGAGTCCCGGGGCGGAGATCCCGTGATGCGGGGCCCGGAACGGGGGTGATGTCACCAGCCCGCTCCCGATCGGGAGGGAACCGGCGACGGAGTGGATCTTCGTCACTTCGATCGACTCGGCCCGCGTCAGCTGCGGCAGGATCGACGGGAGCCGTCGCGCCAGCATGGTCTTGCCCGCTCCCGGGGGACCGACGAGGAGGATGTTGTGGCCACCGGCTGCGGCGATCTCGAGCGCCCGCCGCGCAACGGCCTGGCCCTTCACGTCGGCGAAGTCCCCTGCCGGCGCGGCCCTCCCTGCGCCCGGGACCGGGATCGGATCGGGAGGGATCGGACGGCTGCCCCGCAGGTGATCGACCATCGCCGACAGGGATCGGACGGGCGTCACCCGGATCCGCTCGAGCGCCGCAGCCTCCGCGGCGTTCGCGGCTGGCAGGACGATCTCCTCGAAACCGCTCTCCTCGGCGGCGAGCGCGAGACAGAGAGCGCCTCGGACGGGACGCACCTGGCCGTCGAGCCCCAGCTCTCCGACGAAGACGCGACGTCGTGGCGAGACCGGTTGGAGTCCGGCGAGCCGCAGAAACGCGACGGCGACCGGCAGATCGAGGGCCGCTCCGAACTTCCGGAATCCGGCCGGCGCGAGGTTGACCGTGATCGCCCCCGAAGGCATCGAGTAACCGCTGTTTCGCAAGGCCGCCTTCACCCTTTCCCGGGCCTCGCGGACGCTCGGATCCGGCAGGCCGACGATCGTGAAGCGGGGCAGGCCCGCGGAGACGTCCACTTCGACGTCGAGCACGCGGGCTTCGATCCCGAACGTCGCGGCGGAGTGAACTCGGGCGAGCATGCCCTGAGTTGTCGCGGGGACAGGTCTCGCGGACCTACACCCGCCGCGGGCCTAAGCTTCGGGTTCGCGG
>DASUAD010000083.1:0-2479 GCA_035763965.1 Thermoanaerobaculia bacterium
GCAACGTGATGGTGACGAAGTCCGGCGTGAAGCTGCTCGACTTCGGACTGGCGAAGGCGATGGCTCCGGCGTCGCCGGCAGTCGACGTCACGGCCTTTCCGACCCAGGCAGCGCCGGTGACGCGCGAAGGGACTCTGATCGGAACGGTGCAGTACATGGCTCCGGAGCAGCTCCAGGGGCGCGAAGCCGACGCGCGCACCGACATCTTTGCGCTCGGAGTTCTCCTCCACGAGATGGCGACGGGCAAGAAGGCCTTCTCCGGCGACACGCAGGCCTCGCTCGTGTCATCGATTCTCCGCGACGAACCGCAGCCGATCTCGCGGCTCCAGCCAACGTCTCCGCCCGTGCTCGACCACATCGTCCAGACGTGTCTCGCGAAGGATCCCGACGACCGGTGGCAGGCTGCCGGCGACGTCGCCAAGGAGCTTCGGTGGATCACCGAAGGGTCGCGGGCCGGAATCGCTGCTGTCGCACCAGCCCGGCGGAGACCACGGGGCTTCGTCGGATGGGCCGTGGCAGCTTTGCTCGCGTTTCTCTTCCTCGGCAACGAGGTCCGGCGCTTGCGAAGTGTCGAAGACGTTCGCGCAGTCCACTCCTTCCTGGATCCTCCGCCAAAGACCTCCTTCCGGTTGACCGGCGACGATTCCGCCCCGATCGTCCTCTCCCCGGACGGTCGAAAAACGGCGTTCGGCGCCGGCGGAAGACTCTGGGTCGGTTCGCTCTCGACGGGTGTGACGACTCCTCTGGACGGCACCGAAGCAGGAACGTTTCCCTTCTGGTCTCCGGACAGCCGAGTCGTCGGGTTCTTCTCGGACGGAAAGCTGAGACTGGTCGAGGCGACCGGAGGACCGGTTCGAGCGATCGCCGACGCTCCGAACGCGCGGGGAGGCACGTGGGGCGTGCGCGGGACGATCGTCTTCAGTCCGGACTTCCGTTCGGGGTTGTTTCGTGTATCCCCGTCCAGCGGGCCGGCCGTCCAGATAACGCACCTGGAGGCCGGGAAACACACGACCCATCGATGGCCCTCCTTCCTCCCGGACGGAGAGCACGTCCTCTATCTGGCGGCGAACCACCAGGATCCCCGAGGCGAGGATTCGGGAATCTATGCCGCCTCCTTGACGGGAGACCCACCACGGCGTCTGCTGTCTTCCTACGGGAGCGCCCAGTATGCGTCCGGTTGGCTGCTCACCGTTCGGGACACCAGCCTCCTCGCGTTTCCGTTCGACCTCCGCCAGTTGACCGCGGGCCCGGAGCCGGTGCGCGTCCGCGACGACATCAACTTCGATTTGGGAGTGTGGAGGGGAGGGTTCACGGCGTCGGACAACGGCGTCCTCGCGTACCAGTTCGCTCAGGCCGGGATCGGCGGTCAATTGACGTGGATGAATTCCTCCGGTCATCGTTTGTCCACCGTCGGCGAAAAGAGCGAAGCGTATTCCCCGCAGCTTTCCCCGGACGGGCGGCGGGCGCTCGCCGTACTGGGCGACCCGAACAACGACATCTGAGTTTACGAGCTCGAACGCGGCGTCCGCACACGGCTGACGACGGCGGCGCAGGTCCAGGTCTCTCCCCTCTGGTCCCCCGACGGATCGGAGATCCTCTACAGCGCGCAGCGAATGTCGGGGGAGTCCATCGAGTTCCTTCTGACCGCCCTCGCGTCGGATGGAGCGGGCGCGAGAAGAGTCGTCTATCGCTCGAAGGAAAGGATCGAGCCGACGGATTGGTCGCGCGACGGCCGTTACTTGTTGGTCGACACGGCAACATCGGTGCACAGGACGTCTGGATGATTCCTCTCGCCGAGCCGGAGAAGGCGGGCCCGCTCGTCCAGTCTCAGTTTCAGGAGAGAGGAGGCCAGTTCTCACCCGACGGCCGCTGGGTCGCCTATCAGTCTCTGCAGACCAGCCGAAACGAGATCTACGTGACCCCGTTTCCAGGCGGAGGGGCGCGGTGGCAGGTTTCCGCCGCCGGCGGAACACAGCCTCGCTGGAGCCCGAACGGACGCGAGCTCTATTTCGTGTCGGCGGTGGACGATCTGATGGTAGCGACCGTGGATGGCCGCGGAACTCGCTTCGAAGTCAAGGAAAACAAGCCGCTCTTCCGCGTGAACCTCTACCGCGGTCCCAGAGTCGGTCAGCACTCCTACGACGTGTCCCCCGACGGGAAACGGTTCCTGATCAACGACGCGGGCGAAGCCGGCGTCCCGCGAGTCGCGCTCGTGACCAACTGGACGGCGATGCTCCCGAAGGACTGATTCACCGACCAACGTCGGGGTGTCGGTGACACGTCAAGTTGGCCGGGTTTTGTAGCTTCTGATCTGTCCGGGGTTTCGTTTCTGCCCGGCAGTCGCAGGGCTGTGGGAAAGTGGGAGCCGCGCCAGCGGGTCTCCATCTTTTCCACAGACCGGGCCCCTCTTCTCACGCGACTTTTCCCTTTGGAGTCTTCTGGGTAGTGAGCAGAGTTGCGTTTGCGTCGTAGTGACCGA
>DASUAD010000084.1:0-4934 GCA_035763965.1 Thermoanaerobaculia bacterium
GAGCGAGAGCGCTTCGAGAGAAGCCTTCCGGATCTTCCCGTCGCGCTGCTCGATGAAGACGAGGAATCTCACGGCCGGGAAACGGAAAACGGAAAACGGAAAACGGGAGGGCGCCTCATATGACCTTCGCCTCTTCCCGCAACAGCCGCACGAGCTCTTTTGCGGCGGCGGCGGGGTCGTCAGGCGGAATCATCCGGCACGCCTGCCGGGCCGGGGGCAGCTCGAGTTTGAGCCAGCGAACCTTCGCTCCCGCCGGGTCGGCCTCCGGAATTCCGAGATCGCCGAGCTTCTTCTCGGCGATCGGCTTCTTCTTCGCCCCCATGATTCCCTTGAGCGATGCGTATCGCGGTTCGTTCAGACCCTTCTGAGCGGTCAGCGCGACCGGCAGCGGCGACTCCACGACCTCGTGAGCGCCCTCGATTTCGCGGTGCGCCGTGATCTTGCCGGCGCCGACCTCGAGCTTGATCACACTGCCGACGTGCGGCAGGTCCAGGAGCTCTCCGACCATCGGACCGACCAGCGACTCGTCGTACCCCACGCCCTTCTGCCCGAACCAGAGAAAGTCGTATTTCCCTTCCCGCGCGACCGCCGCGATCGCCTTCGCGGTCGCGAGCGCGTCGAGGTAGCGCGAGTCGCCCGAATCCACCCAGACCGCCTCGTCGGCCCCCCGCGCGAGGCACTCGCGCAACCCGGTCTTGCTGCGCTCCGGACCGACCGTGAGAACGGTGACGGTCCCGGCGCCCGCGCCCTCCTTGATCCGGAGCGCCTCCTCGAGCGCGTACTCGTCGTAGGGCGACACGATCCACTTAACGTCCGATTCGTCGAGCGTCCGGCCGTCCGCCGCGACCTTGATGCGGGTCTCGGTGTCGGGGACGTAGGCGATGGAGACGAGCGAGTTCACTTCGAGAAAGCGAGCTTCTCAGACGGTCCGGAGAACCAGGCATCCGTTGGTGCCGCCGAACCCGAACGAGTTCGACAGCGCGTACTCGACGCGCGCCTTCCGGGCGACGTTCGGGACGTAGTCCAGGTCGCACTCGGGATCCGGTGTCTCGTAGTTGATCGTTGGAGGCAGAATACCGTGGTAGAGCGCGAGCGCCACGATCGCGGTCTCGACCCCCCCGGCCGCCCCGAGGAGATGCCCGGTGGACGACTTCGTCGAGGAGACGGCGAGCTTCCTGGCGTGCGCGCCGAAGACCATCTTGATCGCGACCGTCTCGATCTTGTCGCCGATCGGCGTCGAGGTTCCGTGCGCGTTGATGTAGCCGACCTGGTCCGGCGCGATTTCCGCGTCGAGGAGCGCGTTCTTCATCACGCGCGCGGGACCGTCGCCGTCCTCCGACGGCGCCGCGATGTGGAACGCGTCGCCGGAGAGCCCGTAGCCGGCGAGCTCGGCGTAGATCCGGGCGCCGCGTCGGCGGGCAGCCTCCATCTCCTCGAGGACGATGAGCCCGGCGCCCTCCCCCATCACGAACCCGTCGCGGTCCCGATCCCACGGCCGCGACGCGCGCGCCGGGTCGTCGTTCCGGGTCGACAGGGCCCGCATGACCGCGAATCCTCCGACAGCGAGCGGCGTGATCACGGATTCCGTCCCGCCGGCGATCGCGGCGTCCGCGTCGCCGTACTGGATCATCCGGTAGGCCTCGCCGACCGCGTGCGCGCCGGTCGTGCAAGCCGTGACCGTCGCCAGATTCGGACCCTTCAGGCCGTACTTGATCGACACGTTGCCCGCGGCCTCGTTCGCGATGAGCGCCGTGATGAAAAACGGGGAGATGACGCGCGGCCCGCGCTCGAGGTAGTTCTTCTGCGTTTCCTCGATGATCGGCAGGCCGCCGATTCCCGATCCGATCACGACGGCGATCCGCTCGCGGTTCTCGTCGGTGACTGGCAGGCCCGAGTCGTTCATGGCGAATTGCGCCGCCGCCATCGCGTAGTGGATGAAGGTGTCCATCTTCTTGACTTCCTTCTTCTCGATGTAGAGAGAAGGATCGAAGCCCTTCACCTCGCCGGCGATCCGGCATGCGAGCCCGGAGGGGTCGAAGCGCGTGATCGAGCCGACGCCGCTCTTACCCGCGACGAGCGCGTTCCAGTTGTCGTCGTTGCCGATGCCCAGAGGGGAAACGAGTCCCACCCCCGTCACGGCCACGCGGCGCGAAGAGGCGAGGCGAGGCATGATCTTCAGTTTTGCGGGGAATTCTTCTCGATGTACTCGACGGCGTCCTTGACCTTCTGGATCTTTTCCGCGGCCTCGTCCGGGATCTCGATGTTGAAAGCTTCTTCGAATGCCATCACGAGTTCGACGGTGTCGAGAGAATCTGCGCCCAGGTCGTCCACGAAAGAGGCTTCGGGAGTCACTTCGTTGGCATCGACGCCGAGCTGCTCGACGATGATGCTTTTCACCTTTTCTTCGACACTCATCCAACCTCCTTATTCGACGAGCCGAGAAGCCGACGTATTCTAAGTCGTAAAACGGAAAACGGAAACGGGAAACGGGGAGGCAAAACGACGAGGGTTCGCGCTGTTTTTTCTTCCGTTTTCCGTCTCGTTTCCCGGCTCACATGTACAGTCCGCCGCTGACGTTCAGAATTGCCCCCGTGACGTAGCCGGCCTCCTCCGAAGCGAGAAACGCAATCGCGGCGGCGACGTCCTCGGGCCGGCCGACGCGGCCAAGCGGAATCTGATCCGTGAGAGTCGTCCGGGCGTCGTCGGTCACCCGGTCCGTCATCGCCGTTGCGATGAAACCGGGTGCGACCGCGTTGCAGGTCACGTTGCGGGACCCGAGCTCGCGGGCGACCGACTTCGTCAGGCCGACGAGCCCGGCTTTTGCCGAGGCGTAGTTCACCTGCCCGGCGTTTCCCATGAGACCCACGATCGAGGTGACGTTGACGATCCGACCATAGCGCCGCCGCACCATCGACTTGACCACCGCCTGTGTGAGGAGGAAGGCGCCGGTGAGGTTGGTCGTCAGGACGCGATCCCACGACTCGCGCGACATCCGGAGAACGAGGTTGTCCTCCGTCAGCCCGGCGTTGTTGACGAGCACGTCGATCTGACCGTGCTCATCGAGAGCGCTTTTCACGGCCGCGTCGATGGACGCCGGCTCCGTGACGTCGAGGACGATCGCGCGCGCGCGCCCGCCGCTCGACGAAATCTCGGCGACCACGCGGTCGAGCGACGGAGTCGAGCGAGCCGCCGCGAGCACGGCGGCGCCTTCGGACGCGAGCCGGCGGGCGACTGCCTCGCCGATGCCGCGAGAGGCGCCGGTGACGAGGGCCACGCGACCTTCGAAACGTTGCATCGCGGCAGTTTAGCTTGGCCGGAAAACGGGAAACGGGAAAGGGGAAACGAACCGGGCCCCGGACGGTCTTCGTTTTCCGTTCTCCGTTTCCCGTTCCCCGGCTTTCATTCGGGCATTCCCGCCACGTCCGGCAGATCGCGGCTCCACTCGTCCACGATCGTGCGCGCGATTTCGCTCATGGCGGCGACGGCCGGGTGGGTCGAAGCGTTGTCGTTTGCAGGAGGACTGCCGTCGGTGAAGACGACCAGGACGAACCTCCCCTTGCCCGTGCGAAGGACACCCGAGTCGTTGCGAACTCCGGACATCGTGCCGGTCTTGCCCGCCCACAGCGCGGCGGAAGTGAACCGCCGTGCGATCCGGGCCCGGCTCGGGGAATTGTCGAGATACGCGAGAATTCGCCGGGACGAGTCGGCGTCGAGGAGCTCCCCCGTCGCGACGCGAGCGAACCACTCCGCGACCTCGTGCGGGGTGACCACGCCGAACTTCAACCCGCTCCACCGCGGCCCTTCGGCCACCGGGTCGAGCCATGGAAGGACCGAGAGAAGGCGGATGCTTTCGAAGCCGAGCGCCTGCATCCGCGCGTTGATGTTCTCGATGCCGAGCCGTTCGATCCAAGCGTTCGCCGCCGTGTTGTCCGACGGGCCGATCATCAAGGTCGCGAGGTCGTTCCACGTCGGCGCGAGTCCCGGGTCGAAGAACTTGAGCCAGCCGGACTCGGAGGCCTTTTTCGACGGCGTGAGCGTCCAGCGCTCCGAAAGATCGATCCGGCCTTCCCGCGCTTGCGCCATCGCCTCGGTCAACACGGCGATCTTGATGACGGACGCGGACTCGAACCTGGCGTCGGTGTTGCGCTCGTAGGAGAGGCCGCTCTCGATGTGCCGGGCGGCGACCCCGATGCGGCAGGAACAGAGTTTCGCGCCGGCGTCGACGGCCGCGTCGATCGGAGACGGCGGCGCCGTGATCCGCGCCGGAGCGCTGGCGCACGCGCCCGCGAGCGCCGCCGCGAGCAGGACGGCGAGGAGACCAAGCGAAGGCTTCAGGGCGGGCCCCCCCACGACTCGACGCGGATCCCCCGCTCGATCCTCCGGACGAGCCCCGCGAGCACGTTGCCGGGACCGATCTCGAGGCCACGATCGACACCCTCCCCTGCCAGCCGCCTGACGCTCTCGACCCAGCGCACGGGAGAATCGATCTGCCGCACGAGCGAGTCGCGCAGGCGCGCGCCCTCCCGCACGGGCAACGCGTCCACGTTGGTGACGACGGGAATCGCCGCGTCGGAAAAGTCGGTCGCCTCGAGGAGGGAGGCCATGCGTTCCCGCGCCGGCCGCATGAGGGGCGAGTGGAACGGGGCGGAGACGGGCAGCGGGATCGCGCGCTTCGCCCCCTTCTGGAGAGCCACCGCCGACGCGCGGGCCACGGCGGCCGCGTGCCCCGCGATCACCGTCTGCTCCGGGGAGTTGTAATTCGCGGCCGAGACGACCTCGCCCCCGGACGCGTTGCGGCACACCGCCTCGACCTCCTCGGCCGGGAGTCCGATGATCGCCGCCATCGCGCCCGCGCCGTCCGGAACCGCCTCCTGCATCAACTCCCCGCGGCGGCGGACGAGGCGCAAGGCGTCGGCGAACGAGAGCGCTCCCGC
>DASUAD010000085.1:0-5381 GCA_035763965.1 Thermoanaerobaculia bacterium
CGAGCCGTCGACGCATTCGAGGGGCGACCGGTCGAAACGCGGGACTATTCCGGTGAGCGGCGTCCAGCGCCGTTGCGGGCGACGAAGCTCGGAATCCACGGTGAAGACCGACCGGCTCTCGATGCGACCGAGGCCCGACTCCGGACCTTGCGAGTCGACGGCGCGACGACGCTCGCACTCGCCTTTCCGCCGCTCGCCCGGGCGCAGGAGGCGTCTCGCCTTCGCGATCGCCGCGAGTACGGCCCTTACGAGGGTCGAATCCGGGATCCCGAACTCCTGGAGGACGTCACGGAGCGTCTTGCCGGGAATCCTCTTTCTCCATCGGCCATCGAGACGTTCGCGAAGTGCCCTTATCGCTTCTTCTTCCAGAGGATCCTGCGGGTTCGCGCGTTCGACGAAGCTGCGGAGCGAGGAGAGGTGGACGACCTGGGGCGAGGAGCGCTCTTTCACGACGCGGCACGACGGGTCGGCTGGGAACGCAGAGGAGTCGCTTTCCAGGACCTCAAGGCGACCGAAATCACCGAGCTTTCCCGCCGTCACGCGGCGGACGCCCTTGCCGCCTGGGAGGAGGAGAACGGATATGGCCTGGGGCCCGGGATCGTCCGGGAGCTAACGCAGGCGCGTCTGGCCGAAGAGCTGGAAGCCTGGCTTCGCCATGAGCGCGAGGACCGGAGAGCGTTCGCGCCCGCGGGAGCGGAGGTCCGCTTCGGGCCTCGGAGGGTCGGCGCGGTGGAGGATCCCGTCCTCTCGACCGACGATCCCCTCGTCTGTGATACCTCGGACGGAGCGATCGCGCTGGCCGGAAGGATCGACTTCGTCGCCGTCGGCGAATCGGGGACTCTCCTGCGCGTCACGGATTTCAAGGTTCCTCGACACCTGACGGTCGCGGGACGAATCCAGACGGCAGTCAACGACAAGGGACGGTTCGTTATCGCAGGAGAGTTGTCTCAGCTCCCCGTATACGGACTTTTCGCCGCCGAGAGATTGGCCGGTACGCGGGGCTTTCCCGAGCGGATCCGCGCCGAGTACCTCTACGTTGGCCCGTTGCGCGCCGGAGGCCCCGTCGAGATCCTGCCGATCGGCTTCGACGTCGAACCCCGCGGAGGCCTGCTGGAAGGTTTTCAGCAGGTCCTGTCGACGATCGAGGAGGCGCTGAAGGCCGGAGTCTTTCGCCCGCGCACCCGGAGCTTCGTCTCCCGGGAACAATGCGCCTTCTGCGACTACAGGCCGATCTGCGGCCCGGGCCACGCGAAGCGGTACGAGCGAAAAGAAAGTGACCCCGATCCCGCGGTCGTTGCCCTCGCGGCCCTCGAGGAGATCCCGTGACCGCTGCGAAGAGATTCGAGACGTCGGCGCCCGACGCGGAGAACCGGCTGCGAATCATCCGCGAGACCGGACGCTCGATTCTCGTCGAGGCCTCGGCGGGGACCGGAAAGACCTACACCCTGATCGAGGCGATCCTCTACCGGGTCTTCGAGTCGAGCCCGCCGCTCTCGCTCTCGAAGACCGCGGCGCTCACCTTCACCGAAAAGGCCGCCGGAGAAATGAAGATCCGGCTCCGTCGCGCTCTCGAGAGCGTCGCTTCGTCCGATGAACTGCGCCGGGCCCGCGCGGAAGAAGCTCTGCACGAGCTCGACCGGGGAGAAGTGACGACGATCCACTCCTTCTGTCTCACCCTTCTCCGGGAAAGGCCTTTCGAGGCCGGGATCGATCCCGACTTCGCGCATCTCGATCCCGCCGCTTCTTCGGAGCTCGCGAACCGGGTCTGGAACGACTGGTGGAAGCAGGAACTCGGAGAGCACCCCGCCGGCGCGATCGCCGCAGCGCTCCGGCAGGGAATCGCCGTCGGACGCGTCGAGGAGGAAATGGGCTCCTCGCTCTCGCAGATTGCCCGCGCGCTGTACAAGGAACGGACGCGCCTCGATGAAGCGAGACTTCCGCGGGCGAAAGTCTTGTCCATCGTGCCCCTCCTGCAGCGTTGGAAGGCGGAGATCGTTGCAACAGTGGCGGAGGCGCGTGCGACTTCGGGCGCAGCGATCGGATATCTCCGCGAGATCTCCCGTTTCCTGGAGTCGCTCTCGACTTCCGAATCTCTCGAACAGCTTTGCGATCGGGCCGCGGCCTTTCCGGGCGGAGCGCTCCACGGAGCGACCTCGCTTTGGAATCCGGAGAAGAGGGAACGTATTCAGAAACTCGTTCGGAAATTGAAGGAACGGTTCGTCGACGATGCGTTCCCCGAGCAGGTCCGTCGTTGGCCGGCGCTTGTCGGGGCGCTCGACCGACTGATCGACCCCGACGGGGGATATCTCGCCGCAGTCGCGGCCGAAAAGCGGCGCCGGAACGTTCTCGACTTCGACGATCTCCTCGTCTACGCGCGTGACCTCCTTCGGCGGTCGGCCATGGCGCGGGCACATTTCCGGCGGCGCTTCGAGTTTCTCGCCGTGGACGAGTTCCAGGATACGGATCCTCTTCAGATGGAGATTGTCCTGCGGCTCGCGGCAAAGGAGGGCGGCGAGGCGGATTGGCGGTCGATCGTGCCCGAGCCCGGCCGGCTGTTCATCGTCGGGGATCCGAAGCAATCGATCTACCGCTTTCGCCGGGCGGACGTCGAGTCCTACCGCGCCGCGGGAAGCGGGATCGCGAAAGAGTCCCTGAAAGCGAGCCGGCGAAGTTGCCCGGGGATTCTCCAATGGGTCAACGGCGTCTTCGGGAAGCTGCTCCGCGAGGATCCGGATCGTCCCTTCGAGATCGGATACTCCGGGCTGACTCCGTGGATCGTCCGGGAGAGTCCCCCGGGAGAACGCGTGGTCTACCTCGAGCCTCCGGAAGGCTGGTGCGACGGTGAGATCTGGAGCTCGTGCGAAGCGGCTGCTGTCGCGCGGGACATCTCCGAGAGGATTGCCGCGGGCGCCATCCGGGCTCGGGATGCGGCCATCCTCGTCCGCTCGAACTCCCGCGTCGCCGAATTTCAGGAGGCGCTCGACCGATATGGGATTTCGAGCGTGCTCGAAGGCGGTCAGGAGTTCTACCAAAGACCGGAAACGGCGGCCGCCGTCGCGGCGCTCAAGGCGATTTCCAATCCGCACGACGCGGTGAGTCTGTACGCGGCCCTGAAGTCCTTCCTGTTCTCGTTCTCCGACGAGGATCTTCTTCGGGAGCGGCTCGCCGGAGTTCATTTCCGTTACGACCGGCCGGCTCCGGCCTCGGAACGTCTGTCACGCGCTTACGCCTTGTTCTCGCAGCTCCGGAGCGGGAGACATTCCCGGTCGGCGCGGGACACGCTCAACGATCTCTACGCCGAAACCGGCGCGATCGAGATCGCGCGGGCGGGAAGTCAGGGTCTGCAGGCAGTCGCGAATCTCGAGCGGCTCGCGGTGATCGCCGGCGACCTCTCGTCGGCCGGACTGTCGTTCGGTGCGGTGGTTCGTGCGCTCGAAAGTGAGGCGGGTTCGGAGACGGGCGAGCCGCGCGCTTTCGAAGAGGAAGAGGACGCCGTGAGGATCCTGACCGTCCACAAGGCGAAGGGG
This sequence comes from Thermoanaerobaculia bacterium, assembly GCA_035763965.1. Taxonomy (GTDB): domain Bacteria; phylum Acidobacteriota; class Thermoanaerobaculia; order UBA5066; family Gp7-AA6; genus Gp7-AA6. The sequence continues at coordinate 3,528 of DASUAD010000085.1, forward strand.
CTCGAGTTTCCAGTCGTCTACGTCACGGACCTGGGGAGTCCGGACTTCGGCAAGCGGCCGACGATCGTCTTCGGCGGAAGCTCGGGGATCTGGGGTACCACCGCGGCAATGGCCGGATTCGGCGTGGAGACTCCCGGCTACCGCCAGGCTCTGGCCGAAAACGAGGAGCGGGAACGCGCCGAGGAGAAGCGGCTCTTCTACGTGGCTGCGACGCGCGCGAAAGACCTGCTGGTGATTTCCTGCTGGAGGCAGATTCGTAATACGAAAGCGGGTATCTCCGACTCCCGCGATCGGGAGACCTCGAACCTGGGGCGATTCAAGGATGCGATGGATCCGGCCCGGTTGCCCGGGCTCGTCGCGATCGCGCGACCGGCGCCGACCTTTCCATCGCGCCTCGAGGTTGCGCCGGTCGCCGACACGGAGGCCGCGGAGACGCTGCGGCTCGAGATCGCGGAGATCGGAGAGCGGGCTTTGCGCCTGGAAGAAAGTCGATCGCTCCCGTTGCGCCGCGCGGGACTGCACGAGCCAACTGCCTCGAGCGAGGCCGAGGACCAACCCCGGGCGGAACGTGACCCTGCCGAAACCCCGAACCGTGCTCAGCGAATCGGATCCGCCGTTCACGAAGCGATGCAGGCAATCGTCGAGCGATCGATCTCGCCCAACGGGGCCGCAAACGAGGCGAGCGCGGACTGGGAGCTCCAGCCGTCCGAAGCTTCGGAGGTCCGGCGTCTGGTCGCGAAGATCGTCGCCTCGGACCTTTTTCGACGATCCGCGAACGCCGATCGCCGCCTGACCGAGCTTCCCGTCCTCTTCCGGGATTCCTCCGGCTTCCTCGTCGAAGGAAAGATCGACCTCCTCTTCGAGGAAAGCGGAAACTGGGTCGTCGTCGACTACAAGACCGACCGCTGGGATCGCTCGGCGGACCGGGACGCGCTCGCGCGGGAACGTTATTCGGCGCAGCTCGCCGACTACGCGACCGCCGTCCGCGCTCTCGGAGAAGGCATTCGTGTCGGGACCGCCTGGATTCTCTCGGCCCGGGACGGGGCGGCGATTCCGGTCCCGCTCGACTGAGCTCTAAGGTTTTTTCGTCTGACGTCTCGTGCTGGCGGGGGCGATTGTCTTTTTCTCCGAACGGCGCCTCGTCTCGCGCCGCGGGGCAGAGGCCTTCGAGGCCGTTTGTTTCGCCGCCGCCGATGTCGACGGCCGGTTCGCACGGCCGCGGGCAGGCGCTTCCGGCGCAGGCTCCGGTCGCTGAAAATAAGGCGCTTTCGACACACGGTCGGGACGCTGTTGGGAGAAAGACTTTGCCGCCCGGGCCTGCCGTGATCTCGCCGCATCGTCTTGCCGGTCGCGGCCAGCCGTCTTGTAGTGGTCCGGGTTGACGTTGATCCGCTTGCTCATGCCCGGGCTCTCCTTTCGCCGGGCGAGGTGTCGCGCGCCGCCGAGCCGGGTCGGTAGCGCAGCCCTGCGACGACTCCGCCCATTTCCTCGAGCAGATCGGAGTTCTCGACGAAGCGGACCTTCGCGCTCGTCGCGAGCGCGCGCTGCACGATTTCGTCGGCAAGGGGAGTCGCGCCCTCCATCTGACGCTCCGCGAGCGCCGTCGAGATCGAGACCTCGTCCACCTGTCCGCCGGACAGGGCCCCGAGCACGTCCTTCCAGCCGGCGACGGCGAGCCCTCCGGCTCGCCACTCACCCCGGAGCTGCTCGATCCGCTTCGCCTCCTCTTTCGCTTCGTGCTCCCGCAGCGCGTGTGCCGCCGCCTCCATGACCTCGTTCTCCGGGGTTCGCATGTCGAGGTGCAGCACCCCGACCACCTTCTGAGCGAGACTTTTCGAGAGCTGCGATCGAATG
>DASUAD010000086.1:0-5648 GCA_035763965.1 Thermoanaerobaculia bacterium
ACACCGCGAGCGCCCGCGCTCCGAACCCGAGCCGAGGTGCGGCGACCCGGTTCATCGGGCCTCGTGTCCCGTGTCCCATGTCCCGATCTCCAGGACCTGGTCCGGCGGGGGCAGCTCTCCCAGGTCGGTGCCCGCCAGCACCACCGGCCCCCGGTCTCCCGCGGCGGCGACGAACCGCGCGACGGCGGCACGCCCCCGCGCGTCCAGTCCGGAAAGAGGCTCATCCAGGAGGATCACCGGGGCATCGAGAAGGAAAGCAAAGGCGATGCGCAGTCTCTGCTTCATGCCTGTCGAGAAGTGTTCGACCGCTCCGCGCGCGCCCGCGAGCCCGACCGACTCCAGGCGGGCGCGCAGGTCACCTGGCTCCGGCGCGAAGCCCGCCGCCCGTCGGAAGAACGCCAGGTTCTCCTCGGCGGTGAGCTCGGGGTAGAAGAAGAGGTCCGGCCCGGACCATCCGACACCGGCCCGGCGCTCGTCGAACGAGAGGTCCCGACCGTCCTGCTCGACGCGCACTGTCCCCGACGTGGGACGAACCAGTCCCGCGAGGATCTTCAAGAGGGTGGTCTTGCCGGTTCCGTTCGGTCCGGTCACGGCGAGCACTCCGTGCTCGAGAGAGAAGGAAACGTCGGAAAAGAGCGGCGGCCCCGAGAAAGATTTCGAGAGACCAATGGCCTCGATTCGCGCAGAGCCCACGCGTCGTCAAGATACCAGAGGAGCGGGGCGGGCTCGGCTTGAAATGCGCTCCGCCGTTCTCTATGATCCGCCCGGCTTCGGAGCGGGGCAACGAACATCCGGGTGCGGCGCGAATATCACTCGAGGGCGCTGCGGCATTGTGCCGAGACGGCGAACCGACCCGGCTGCCACTTGTCGTGGAGAACGAGCCTGAAGGAGTACTGATGCTCAAGCGTTTTCTCGGTTTGCTTTCGGCGCTTCTCGTTTCGATCTCCCTCGTCGCGTGCGGCGGAGGCAAGGACGAGGACGCTCTACTGCAGGAAGAACCCACTCCCGCTGCGGCTGCCGCTCAACCCGCCGGTCAGCCCGCGGCCGCTCCCGCCGCCGCACCGGCAACCGGGGCCGCGACGATCAGCGGAAAGATCGCCTTCGAAGGCGCGGCGCCGACGATGGAGAAGCTCAAGATGGACGCCGACGCCTTCTGCAAGTCGGCGCACGCGCAGCCGGTCTACGCGCAGGAAGTCGTCGTCAACTCGAACAACACGCTCCAATGGGTGTTCGTCTACGTCAAGGAAGGCGTCACGGGCTCGTATGCGCCGCCGACGACTCCGGTCACGATCGATCAGCAGGGTTGCCAGTACCACCCGCACGTGTTCGGCATCCAGGCGGGACAACCGCTGAAGATCGTGAACAGCGATTCCACCCTGCACAACATTCACGCTCTGCCGAAGAAGAACACCGAGTTCAACATCGGCCAGCCGTTCAAAGGCATGGAGACCGTCAAGAAGTTCGACAACCCGGAGATTCCGGTCCACTTCAAGTGTGACGTCCACAAGTGGATGGGCGCGTACGCCGGCGTCGTCAACCACCCGTTCTTCGCCGTTTCGAGCGACCAGGGAACGTTCGAGATCAAGAACTTGCCCCCGGGCAGCTACGTCATCGAGGCGTGGCACGAGAAGTACGGAGCCCAGACGCAGAACGTGTCGGTCTCCGGATCGGAGTCGAAGACGGTCGATTTCACCTTCAAGGGTTGACGCGCCGGTGAGCGTCGCGCCACGGGGCCGGGGGATCCGGATCGGTTTCGCCGCGCTCGGCGCGGTGGCGGTTCCGTCGCTCGCTTCGGCGCTTCCGTTCTGGCTGCGCCTGCCCGAGAACGTCTCGACCTACGGCGGCCAGATCGACGGCCTGTTTCGCCTGATCCTCTGGATCACGGGCGTGATCTTCGTGGCCGTCGAAGCCCTGCTCCTCTTCTTCCTCTTCCGCTATCGGCATCGGGAGGGGCGGGTCCCCCGCTACACGCACGGTTCGAACCGGCTCGAGGTCATCTGGACGATCGTGCCGGCCATCATTTGCGTGGTCCTCGCGCTGATGTCCCGGCGCAGCTGGGCGGAGATCAAGCAGCGCATGCCGAAGGATGCGATGAACGTCGAGGTGACCGCCGAGCAGTTCGCGTGGAACATCCGCTATCCGGGTGCGGACGGAAAGCTCGACACCGCCGACGACGTCGTCACCCTGAATCAGCTCCATTTCCCGGTCGGGCGGCCGCTGATCGTGACGCTCCACTCCAAGGACGTCATCCACTCGTTCTTCCTTCCGGAGTTTCGGGTGAAGCAGGACGCAGTGCCCGGAATGACGACCCGCATCTGGCTCGAGGCGACACGGGTCGGACAATGGGAAATCGCGTGCGCCGAGCTCTGCGGTCTCGGCCACTTCCGAATGAAAGGGTTCGTCACCGTCGAGACTCCGGAAGAGTTCGAGCGGTGGCTGGCGGAGACCGCGAAGGAGGCCAGCTCATGAGCACGATCGCCGTCGCACGCGAGCTCCCCCCCGGGGTCCACCCGGAACCGACGTCGTTCTGGCGCAAGTACATCTTCTCGCTCGACCACAAGGTGATCGGCAAGCAGTACATGTTCTACGCGCTCTTCATGCTCGTGATTGGTGGCCTGCTCGCGACGCTCGTGCGCTGGCAGCTCGCCTGGCCCGGCAAGGCGATCGGATTCATGGGCAAGCTCGCGCCGGAGGGAATGCCGAACGGAGTGATGCTGCCGGAGTTCTACAACTCGCTCTTCACGATGCACGCGACGATCATGATCTTTTTCGCGATCATGCCGATCCTGATCGGCGCGTTCGGAAACTTCGTCGTGCCGCTGCAGATCGGCGCGCGGGACATGGCGTTTCCGAAGCTGAACATGCTGTCGTTCTGGACGGCGGTGCCGGGCGCGATCCTGATCATCTGGTCGTTCTTCGTCACCGGCGGCGCGGCCCAGTCGGGCTGGACTTCCTATGCGCCGCTGTCGGCCGTGATGCCGAAAGGACAGACGCTCTGGCTGATTTCGCTTCTCGTTCTCGGGATCTCGTCGCTGCTGACCGCGGTCAACTTCATCACGACGGTCATCAACCTGCGGGCTCCGGGCATGACCTTCTTCCGGCTTCCCCTCACCGTCTGGGCGCTGTTCATCACCTCGATCCTGCTCCTGCTCGCGCTGCCGGTTCTCTCGGGCGCGATGATCATGCTTCTCTTCGACCGGGTTCTCGGCACCACGTTCTTCCTGCCGGAAGGATTGATCATCTCGGGTCAGCCGCTGACCAACGCGGGCGGGGGACAGCCGCTCCTGTGGCAGCACCTCTTCTGGTTCTTCGGGCACCCCGAGGTCTACATCATGATCCTGCCCGCCATGGGGATCACCTCGGAGATCCTGCCCGTTTTCGCGCGAAAGCCGATCTTCGGGTATCGCGCGATGGCCTACTCGATCATGGGAATCGCGGGGCTCGGGTGGATCGTGTGGGGACACCACATGTTCCAGAGCGGGATGAACCCGATCCTCGGCACGACGTTCATGATCTCCACGATGGTCATCGCGGTGCCCTCCGCGATCAAAACCTTCAACTGGCTCGGGACTCTGTGGGGCGGAAACATCCGTTTCACGACGCCGATGCTGAACGCTCTGGCGTTCGTCTCGATGTTCGTCATCGGCGGGCTCTCCGGGATCTTCATGGCCTCGACGCCGGTGGACATCTACATCCACGACACCTACTTCATCGTCGGGCACATCCACTACGTCCTCTTCGGCGGCTCTCTGTTCGGGGCGTTCGCCGGCCTCTACTTCTGGTACCCGAAGATGTTCGGTCGCCTGATGAGCGAGAGGTGGGGCAAGATCCACTTTGCGATCACCTTCATCACCTTCAACTTCGTGTTCTTCCCGATGCACTTCCTCGGGATGCGCGGCATGCAGCGGCGGATCTACGACTACACGCAGTACGCGCACCTGAAGGGGCTCCAGCCGATGAACCAGTTCATGACGATTTCGCTCTTCGTGCTCGGAGCGGCGCAGCTGATCATCGTCCTGAACTTCTTCCTCTCGATGCGGCGCGGCGAGCGCGTCGGCTCGAACCCGTGGAAGGCCAACACGCTCGAGTGGCAGACGGCCTCGCCTCCTCCTCACGAAAACTTCGACGAGATCCCGACCGTCTATCGCGGCCCGTACGAGTTCAGCGCGCCCGAACGCGGCGCCGACGATCACTGGCCGCAGAACGAGCCTCCCGCGGCGAGACCCGTCACGGCGCATGGGTAATCCCCGACCGAGGTCGGCGACCGCCACGCCGTCGCCTCCGCCTTCCCTCGGGGGGCGCGGGGGCCGGAGCCTGGCGCTTCACCGCTTCGCCGTCCTGACGGCGATCGCCACCCTCGGTCTCATCTTCGCCGGCGGGCTCGTCACCTCGACGGAGTCGGGATTGTCGGTCCCAGACTGGCCGCTCTCGTACGGAAGACTCATGCCTCCGATGGTCGGCGGCGTCCGTTACGAGCACGGTCACCGGATGGTGGCGACGGCCGTCGGCATCCTGACGGTCATCCTCGCGATCTGGCTCGCTCGGCGCGAGCCGAGACGCTGGGTGCGACGGCTCGGCTACCTTGCGGTGGCGGCTGTCGTCGCGCAGGGAGTCCTCGGCGGACTCACGGTGCTCTTCCTCCTTCCGACGGGGATCTCGGTCGCGCACGCCTGCCTCGCGCAGACGTTCTTCTGCCTGGTCACGGTGATCGCCGTCGTGACGTCTCCTCGGTGGGAGGCAGGGACGGTCAGCGAGCCGGTGACGCGCCTTTCGGCACTGGCGGCGTCGGCCGCGTTTCTGCAGCTTCTGATCGGCGCGGTCATGCGGCACACCCGAGCGGGTCTCGCCATTCCGGACTTTCCGCTTTCACTCGGTCGGGTCGTCCCCCGGCTCGACTCCTTTCCGGTGGCGATCGCTTTCGCTCATCGTGCCTGGGCGCTCGTCGTCGCCGCGCTCGTGGCTGCGACGCTCGGCGCCGCTTTCCGCTCGGGGCGCAGAGGTCTTCGCCGCACGGCCGTCGCGCTGGGCGTCGTCGTGATCGTCCAGATCGCGCTCGGCGCGACGACGGTTCTCTCGCGCAAGAGCGTCGCCGTCACGACGGCGCACGTCGCGACCGGGGCGCTGCTCCTCGGAACGTCGGTCGCGCTGGCGGTCGGCGCGCGCTCCCGGCGCCGCCTGACGGTCGTTCCCGCGCAGCCGGTCGAGGGAAAGGCCGGCGCATGGAAGTAGTCCTCGCCGCTGCGCCGGCGCGTCTGGCGGATTTCCTGGAGCTGACGAAGCCGCGGATCACCTTCCTCGTCCTCGTCACGACCGCCGTCGGCTACGCGATCGGCGTCGGCACGAGCTTCCATCCCGCCGTCTTCGTGTCGTTGCTCGCCGGGACGGCTCTCGTGTCGGGGGGAGCGTCGGCCTTGAACCAGTGGGCCGAGCGTGACGCCGACGCCCGAATGACTCGGACGGCTTCCCGGCCGCTCCCCTCGGGACGGCTCGTTCCGAACGACGCGCTTCTCTTCGGCATCGCGATCTCGCTCGTCGGCATGGTGCTGCTGGCCGGGGCGGTCAACGGCCTGACGGCCCTGCTCGCCCTCGGCTCTCTATCGAGCTACGTGCTCGTTTACACGCCTTTGAAGCGCGTGACGTCGCTCTGC
>DASUAD010000087.1:0-3100 GCA_035763965.1 Thermoanaerobaculia bacterium
TCACCATGTTGTTCATCGTGTCGCTGCCGACGGAGGAAAGGTTCCCGGAGACGCCCGACGCTTTCGTGTAAGAGGGCAGCTTCGGATCCACCTTGACCGCCTGCCCGAGGGCGATCCCCGCGGCGGCCAGAGATGCGACGAGGAAGCCCGCCTTTCGAATTTGCTTTTTCATGACCTCACTCCTTCTCGTCACGACCGCAGTGTGAAGTTTCGCCGTTAAATGGCTGTGAAGACGATGTAAGGGTTGTTCGTCGACGTCAGAAGATGAGCTGCGCCTGGACCCGGATTTCCTTCAGCTTTCGGTTGGTGGTCGCAGCGGCCGCGTCGTTCTTGGTCTCGCCGTAGTCCGCCTGGATCTTCCAGTTGTGCTTGTTCATGTACCAGGAGATTCCGCCCCGCCACTCCGTCTGGTCGTTGTCGTCCGTATCGGTGTTCGGGTCGATTTGCGCCCAGCGGCCCGCGATCTCCCACTTCGGCGTGAACAGCCACCCGGCCTGGATTAGCCATCCGTCCCGGTCCGTCTCGACGCCGGCGGGGGTCTCGCTCGTGCCCGAGTAGTACTGGCCATAGACGAAGAGCGACCGGACCGCCTTGAGGACGACGCCCGCGCCGAACGTCTCCACTTTCGCGCCGGTGCGGGCGCCGGTGGCCGGCTGGACGATCGTGTCGTTGTTGTTGTACTCGCCGGCGAAGGAGATACGGAACGGATGCTCCTCGAGGTTGGACTCCGAGTACCCCACGCTGCCCCAGGGGGACACCATGATCCGCGCGACGTACTCGAGCGCGTCGTTGTCGTTGGCGGAGACGGTGCGGCCGTTCCCGTTGAAGACGCCGATGCGCCAATCGACGAAGTCGGCGACGGCCTGCGATCCGAACTGACCCCACGCCTGCACGCCGATCTGTCGGGCGGGCACGTAGAACGCGTCGAGGATCGACCGATCGACGAGCTGCTGGTTGCCGGAGGACGTCAGCTGCTGCTGGCTGAAAGGAGCTTTGAACTGCCCCGCCTTGAGGCGAAAGAGCTTCTTGCCGTTGGTGAAGTCGTAGTCGAAGTTCGCGTCCTCGAGAACGTTCGAGGAATCGGGCCAGTTCAGCTGGAGCTCGTACGTCAGACTTCTGCTGTAGATCCATCCGTCGAATTTGGTCTTGAAGCGGCGGATGCGGAAAGAGCTCTTGTCCTCGAGGCTCGTCGGCAGGGGATTCGGCGGGTTGCGGATGTCGTCGAACATGTCGGCCGTGTAGCGCACCTGCAGACGATTGCTCAGGTTGATCTCGGCCTTTGCGAAAGACAGCCGCAGTCCCGGCATTCGGTACTGGACGTTGAACGGCAGCTTGATCTCGGCGGTTTTGACCTCCTCCGGAGGCGCCTCGATCTTTTCGTACTTCCTGTTGAACGCCTCGATCGCCCTGGCGTCCTCGAAGACGACCGTCTCTCCGTTCGGGCCGTAGCCGAGCCGCGTGATCGCGACTCCCATGTCTTTCGATTGCTGATACGCCGTGTATTTCTTCTCCGTCGAGAAGACATAGATCCGCTCGTCGACCCGTAACTCCTGGTAGTACTCGCCGGCCGCCTGCGCCGACGCGGTCGGTGAATCCACCCCCAGCATCGCGATCGCCGCGAACGCCAGCGCGGCCACCGACCTTCCCCAGCTGTTTTTCATCACGTCATCGTCCTCCTTCGTCGCAGCGGAGTTCTACGGGCGAGGAGTCAACGCGAAGGAAACTCCGGGTAAATACGGCGTGAAGTTGCGGCCCCGGCGTTCCGCCGGTTTTCTCACCGAGGTCGACCGGAGCAGTCGGTGTTACCGGCGACGCGCGCACTTGACTGATTCGGGGCAGACCGTCGGACGATGGAGTGTCAGCGCGCCGGAGCGAAACCGGACGAAAGGTCCCGTCTCGGATCGAGCGAGGGAAGCAGCGTCTCGAATCTCTGGCTGGAAAGGTCGGCCACTTTGGTCGTCTTCATCGGCCGCGGGCCGATCATCGAGCTGTACGACCGTGTGAACTCCGGCGCCGATCCCGGCTCGGCGGAGGTGCATCAGATCACGACGCCGGACCCCGATTCGAGGCTACTGGATCTCCGTGACATGGTGCTTCACCCACCGCGCTTCGGCGATGAAGATCGTGTCCTCGCAGATGTTCGTCGAAAGATCTCCCACGCGCTCCAGGTTCTTCGAGATCGAAATCAGCTCGAGGCAGTAGGTGATCAGGTTGTGGTGTTCCGCCATGTACGTCAGCAATTCGCGAATGATCGAGATGTTCTTCTCGTCGAGGATGTCGTCGCGCTTGATGACTTTTCGAGCCAGCTCGGCGTCGCGATTGACGAAGGCGTCCAGAGAATCCTTCAACATCGACATGGCCACTTCGGACATGTACTGCAGGTCGACGAACGGCTTCACGACCGGGGTCGATGCAAGGCGCTCGGCGCCTTCGGCGATGTTTACGGCATGGTCGCCGATGCGCTCGAGGTCGTTGTTGATCTTCAACACGGCGACGAGAAACCGCAGGTCAACCGCGACCGGCTGCTGGAGGGCGAGAAGCGCCACCGCCTGTTCCTCGACGGCGACCTCCATGCGATCGATGGCCTCGTCGTCGCGGATGACATCCCTCGCCTTGTCGGCGTCCGCTTCGGTCAGAGCTTCGATCGATCGCTGAATCTGACGCTCGACCTCCCCGCCCATCAGGATCAGCTTGCGGCGGAGCTCCTCGAGCTGTTCGGCGAAGTGTTCCTTCACGGTCTCTCCCTGGGCTCTCTCGGACGCTATTGTGCGCTCGGAGATTCGGTATTCGTCAAGCGCGTGTGAAATCGGCATGAATCCAGGGAGGCGAGCGCGGACTGAATCGAAGTGTCGTAGGACCGAAACAAGACAGGATCCGGTGCCGGGTTCGGGTCAGAGGGCAGATCCGTCCCTCAACCCGACACCTCCCACCGAACCCTGTCTTGCTTCCGAGGCTCTACCCTGAAACCGGAAGACTAAGGACTGGGCGGCGTCGCTCCCGCCGAGATGATCGTCGCGTGCTTCTTCCCGCCGACGTCGGTGTAGGTCACCGTCACCGGCTGCCCGATCACGATCGCGCCCTGGATCTGCACGCTGTCCTC
>DASUAD010000088.1:0-7274 GCA_035763965.1 Thermoanaerobaculia bacterium
CGTGCCCGGCTCGAGCGCGTACTTCCTGGGAACGGTCGTCTCCTACGCCGACTCGGCAAAGCAGACGATCCTGGACGTGGACCCCGCAACCCTCCGGCGCCACGGTGCGGTATCGGAGGAAGCCGCGCGCGAGATGGCGCGAGGCGCCCGGGCCCGGTTCGACTCGGACCTCGCGGTGGCGATCACCGGAATCGCGGGACCCGACGGCGGCACCGCGGAGAAACCGGTCGGAACGGTCTACTTCGCGCTCTCCGCCCGGGACGGGCGAGAAAACGCGAAGAAACGTCTCTACGGGGGGGACCGCGCGGTCGTGCGTCGGGCCTCGGCGATGTTCGCGCTCGACCTCATCCGGCGGTTCGTGACGGGCGAGCAGTGAGGGTATTCCTCGCGGTACCTTCGGATCCCCTCTGGGTCGAGAGAGCTCGCGGCCTCGTCGAACGGCTTCAGGGGAGCCTCCCGCGTGCGTCGTGGACGCGGCCGGAGAGCTGGCACCTGACGCTCCAGTTCCTCGGCGACGTCGATCCCGATTTCGTGCGCCGCTACTCCGAGGCGATCGCGCCCGCCGCAGTCCAGACCGTGCCGGCCGAGGTCCAGGCGGCTCCCGCAATCGTTTTTCCGGAGCGCGGCCGTCCCCGCGTGCTCGGCGTCGGCTTCTCGCCCTCTCCCGGGGTCGAATCGATTTCCCGGCTCGCCACCCTCGCGCAGGAGACGGCGGGGCGCCTCGGCTGGACGGGGGAGAACCGGCCGTTCCACCCCCACGTGACCTTCGCGCGCATCCGGGATCACTGGCCGGCCGCGGCGGTCGCCGACTACCGGCGCGGCGTCGAGTCCTGGTCGTTCCCGGCGTGGCTCGCCCGCTCCTGCGTGCTCTTCGAAAGCCGGCTCGCGCCCTCGGGCGCCGTGCACACGCCGCTCGCCGAGTGGTCATTTCAGGGCGGCCCGCGAGGAGTCCGGGCTTGAATCTCCCGCCGACGGTTCTCCTCCTCGTCGCTTACCTTCTCGGCTCGATCTCGTTCGCCGTGATCGTGGTGCGCGCCGTCAGCGGAGAGGACATCCGCGCCCAGGGCTCGGGGAATGCCGGGGCGACGAACGTCCTTCGCGCGTACGGGAAGAAGCCCGCGCTCCTCGTCGCGCTCCTCGACGTCGCGAAGGGAACCGCAGCCGTGCTCCTCATGAGGCTCGCGACCGCGGACCCGTGGTGGAGTGCGGCGGCGGGCCTGGCGGTCGTGCTCGGCCACGTCTTCCCGGTCTTCTACGGCTTTCGGGGAGGAAAGGGCGTCGCGACCGCAGTCGGCGCATTCGCCGTCCTCGCGCCGCTCGCGCTCCTCTGCTGCATGGCCGTCTTCGTCCTGGTCGTCGCACTGACCCGGTACGTCTCTCTCGGCTCCGTGATCTCGATGGTGCTCCTTCCTCCCGTCGCGGGCGTTCTCGTCCACGCGCCCCGGCCGGTCGTAACGGCGGCGGCGGTGACGGCGCTCGTAGTCGTCTTCAAGCACCTGGGCAACCTGAAGAGACTCGCACGGGGAGAAGAGAGGAAGCTGGGCCGCAAGTGAAAGTCTCGATCCTCGGAGCAGGGTCCTGGGGGACGGCGCTCTCGATCCATCTCTCACGGAGCGGTCACGACGTTCTGCTGTGGAGCCGCGACCCCGAGGTCGCGTCGCGGATCGTGAGGGAGCACCGGCATCCCCGCCGGCTCTCCGGCTACGAGATCCCTGCCGGCGTCCGGACGACCACGGACCTCGGTCACGCGTTCGAGCACTCCGAGACGGTTCTTCTTTCCGTTCCGTGCGCCGCGATGAGAGAGGTCCTCGACGCCTGTCCCGCGGCCAACGGCCGTTCGCGGCGATTCGTCTCGACGGCGAAAGGGATCGAGCCGGACACGTTGAAACGAATGACCGAGATCGTGCTCGAGCGCTATCCGACGGCGTCGGTCGCCGCGCTTTCCGGACCGACCTTCGCCGAAGGCGTCGCCCGCGGCGATCCCTCGGCGGCCGTCATCGCCGATCGCGGTGAAAGCTTCGCCCGCGATCTGCAGCGGCAGTTCTCGAACAGTGAGCTGCGTCTCTACAGCTCATCGGACGTCATCGGAGTCGAGCTCGCCGGCGCGCTGAAGAACGTCATCGCGATCGCGGCGGGAATCGTCTCGGGTCTCGGATTCGGGCACAACACGCTCGCGGCGCTCGTGACCCGGGGGCTTGCCGAGATCGGCCGGATCGTCATGGCGTTCGGCGGCGAGCCCCGGACCGTCCACGGACTCGCCGGAATGGGCGACCTCATGCTGACCGCGACGGGGAGGCAATCGCGCAACCGGCATCTCGGCGAGGAGATCGGACGCGGCCGCAGGCTGGCCGACGTCCTCGTCGAAATGCCGGAGGTCGCCGAAGGAGCCCGCACGTGCCTCGCGATCCCGACGATCGCGACGCGCGCGGGAGTCGAAGCGCCGATCTCCGAGGTCGTCGTGGCGGTTCTCTACGAGGGGTGCAGCCCGATGGAAGGAGTCGAGCGTCTCATGACGCGGGCACTGAGGTCGGAATAGGTCGTGGGCGGAAAGTCGCTGGAACATCCGGGCGGGCTCGGTCGTTCCGGTCAGAGTGCGACAGAATATCGAACCCTGACGAAGTGGAGGCAGCGATGTTGAAGAAAGCTCTGACACTGGCAGCTCTCGCGATCCTGGCGGTGTCGTTCGCGGCGACGGCAAACGACCATTCGAAGAGCGGTGGCGGCGAGAAGACCGCCGTCGGGACGATCGCGAAGGTCGACACCGCGTCGAAGACGCTGACCGTGAACGACGCGAAGGGCGCGAGCTGGACCGTGCAGTGGAACGACTCGACGAAGATTCTCGGGGGGGAGATGAAGGAAGGCGCCCCGGTGAAGGTCGGGTACACCGAGGCCGACGGCAAGATGTCGGCGACCTGGATCCGGGTGGGCGAGGCGGGCAAGTAAAACTCCCGGCGCGGAATCGGCTCGGAAATTGCATCATGCCGGGTCGATTTCATGATCCGAAGTCGCCATTGCGCGCGCCGCGCGCCGCTCGAGTGATTTGAGCCTCGCCCCGACGAAACGCCGGCGCCCGAAGACCGCTCGCGCGCCGGCGAGGGAGCGCGGGGGCGATGCCGTCCCCGCCCCTCCGAGACCCGAGAGTCCGTCGGCGCACCTCGCCCACGGCAGGCCGCTCCAGGCGTTCATCGAAAGCGCACTCGACGCCGTCATGATCGCGGACGACGCCGGCCGGTACGTCGAGGTCAACCCCGCGGCGTGCGAACTGATCGGCCTGCCGCGAGCGGAGATCATCGGCCGTCACGTTCAGGATTTCTCCGCGCCCGGGTTCGACGCCGTCGCCGCCTTTCAGAGCTTCCGCGAGAGCGGACGTTCTTCCGGCAACTTCCTTCTTTACCGGCCGGACGGCGAGGTGCGGGACGTCGAGTACGCGGCGACCGCGGACGTGCTGCCCGGCCTCCACCTGTCGATCCTGAGGGACGTCACTTCGCGCAGGCGGACCGAGAGGGAGCTCCAGCAGCGCGTCGGAGAGCTCCAGCGGATCTACGACCTGGCGAATGCCGTGAGCCGCGCGGCGAGCCTCGAGGAGATCTACTCCGAAGCACTCGATGCGCTCACGGAAGTCCTCGGCGCCGACCGCGGATCCGTCCTCCTCCTCGACCCGGACGGGGTCATGCGTTTCAAGGCCTCCCGCGGAGTCTCCGAGGCTTATCGAGCGAAAGTGGAGGGTCACTCGCCGTGGCCGGTAGACGCAAAGGATCCCGATCCCGTGCTGGTCCCGGACCTCGAGGAGGAACCGACGCTCGGCGGGCTCCGTGACGTCGTCGTCGCGGAAGGCATTCACGCTCTCGGATTCATTCCGCTCGTCGACGACGGCCGGCTGCTCGGCAAGCTGATGATCTACTACGACGCGCCCCACGCGTTCTCCCCGGAGGAAGTGGCGCTCGCCCAGACTGTCGCACGGCACGTCGCCTTCGTCATCACGCGCAAACGTGCCGAGGAGGCGTTGCGCGACAGCGAACGGGAGCTCGCCGAGTTCTTCGAGAACGCGACGATACCGATTCACTGGCTGGGGCCCGACGGGACGATCCTGAGAGTCAATCGGGCGGAGCTCGAGTTGCTCGGCTATGAGCGTGACGAGTTCGTCGGCCGCTCGATCGCGGACTTTCACGTCGACCGCTCCGTCATCGACGACGCACTCGCCCGACTGGCGAATGGAGAGAAGCTCGCGGCCTATCCGGCGAGGCTCCGCGCGAAGGACGGGTCCATCAAGCACGTGGTGATCGACTCGAGCGTCTACTTCCGGGACGGGCAGTTCGTTCATACGCGTTCGTTCACCCGCGACGTGACGGAGCTCGCCAAAGCCGAGGCACGGCAGCGAACTCACTTTGCGGTGACACGGGTCCTCGCGGAGTCCCGGAGTCTGGCGGAGGCGGCGCCGCAGCTCATCCGGGCGATCTGCGAGACGCTCGGCTGGGACGTCGGCGCGATCTGGACGGTGGATCCCGCGGCAACCCGGCTCCGCTGCGTCGACCTCTGGCACCTGCCGGAGCTTCCGGTTCCGTCGTTCGAAAGAGCGACCCGGGAGGCGGCGTTCCCGATCGGCGTCGGAATGCCGGGGAGGGTCTGGGCGACCCGCCAGCCTGCCTGGATCCCGGACATCGCCGCCGACTCGAACTTCTCCCGCGCGTCGGCCGTCGCTTCCGACGGCATCCGATCGTCCTGCGGCTTCCCGATCGAGAACGAGGGCGAATTCATCGGGGTCGTCGAATTCTTCAGCCGGGAAGTTCGACCCGCGGTCCCCGAGCTGATGCGGGCACTCACCGATCTCGGCAGCCGGATCGGACAGTTCATCGACCGCCGTCGCGCCGGCGAGGCGCTCCAGGAGAGCGAGGAGAGCTACCGGGCTCTTTTCGAAGTCAATCCGCTCCCGATGTGGCTCCGCGATCCGCACACTCTCGAGTTCGTCGCGGTCAACGACGCCGCCGTTCGCCAATACGGCTACTCGAGGGAGGGGTTCCTCCGTCTGAGCCTCAAAGACGTCCTCGCACCCGAGGAGCTCGAAGCGATTTCGACCTCCCGCGCGATCGCCGGGACCGGGCACGAGCCGTGGAACGCCGGCGTCCGCAGGCATCGCCGCAGGGACGGAAGCGACTTCTGGGCCGAGGTGAGCGTCCGGGACGTCCTCTCGTCGGGTCGTCCTCTCCAGCTGGTCCTCGCGAACGACGTGACGGAGCGCAGACGGTTCGAGGAGGACTATCGATTCCTGGCCGAGGCGAGCGCGATGCTGGGTTCGTCACTCGACTACCGGACGACGCTCCGCGCCTTCGCCCGCCTCGCCGTCCCGAGACTCGGCGACTCGTGCGCGATCGACGTTCTGGACAGTCAGGGCATGCCGGAACGTCTGGCGGTCGCCCATGCCGATCCGGAGATGGAAACCATCCAGCGTCGGTACCCGATCAATCGGTCGGCTCCCTTCGGGGTCCACCACGTCGCGATCACCGGCGAGTCCGAATTCGTCTCCGATGTGCCGGGAGAAATGCTCGATCAGATCGCCTGGGACCCCGAGCACGCGCGTCTTTTGAAGACGCTCGTCGGCAGCTACATCTGCGCCCCCTTGAAAGCGCGGGGACGGATGCTCGGCGCGATGACGCTGATTCGCTCGCCCGGCCGCGTGCGGTTCGACGCGAGAGACGTTGCTCTTGCCGAGGAACTCGCGCGGCGCGCCGCATTCGCCGTGGACAATGCCCGACTCTTCGGCGAAGCCCGTGAGGCGAGCGTGCAGAAGAGCCGCTTCCTCTCGGCCGTCAGCCACGATCTTCGGACGCCGGCGAGCGCGATCACTCTTCTCTCCTCGCTCATCCGAAAGGAAGCGGAGGAAAACGGCATCGCCGGCTCGAACCGGCTCGTGGAACGCTGTCAGCGGCTCGAGAACGCCGCTTCGTCCTTCAGCGATCTCCTGTCCGATCTTCTCGAGATCGGCAGCTTCGATTCGGGACAAAAGAGAATGCGCGAGGAGGCATTTCCGCTGTCGGACGTACTCCGGGACTGCATTGAGACGTCGACGCCGTACGCCCGCGAGAAGGGCCTCGCGCTCCGGGTCCGCTGGGACACGGACCCTCCCGGCATCCGCGCCGACCGCACCGAGTTCGCGCGAGTTCTCATGAACCTCGTGAGCAACGCGGTGAAGTTCACTGACCGCGGCGCGGTCAAGGTCGAAATCTGCCGCGCGGTGAACGGCGATCTCGAGGTCCGTGTCCGCGACACGGGTCCGGGAATCCCTTCCGAGCACCTGCCCTCGGTGTTCAGTGAGTTCTTCCAGGTCCGCAACGCCGAGCGCGACCGGACCAAGGGAAGCGGTCTCGGACTCGCGATCTCCCGACGCATCATGCAGGCACTCGGCGGATCTCTCAAGGTCGAGAGCGGCATCGGCATGGGCTCCACCTTCACCGCTACCCTTCCCGCAGACCGTGTGATCCCCGTTCCAGGCGCCGGGGAGCGCGATGCGCGTCCGCGGGCGGAGACGGACGATTCGACGTCCCGGGCCCGGGTGCTCGTGATCGACGACGACCCGACATCACGGGAGGCGCTCGCGGTGCTGCTCGGGGACGAGGGCTACGAGGTCCGCGGTGCGTCTGGTGGAGAAGAGGGACTTGCCGCGCTCGACGACGACACGCCGGACGTCCTGCTCCTCGACATGATGATGCCCGGGATGGACGGGCTCGAGGTCATCCGGAAGATCCGGAACGATCCGGTGAGGCGAGGTCTGCCGATCGTCGCCCTGACCGGGGACGTCACGCGTGAGCGCCTGCAGAACGTGCTCGACGCGGGAGCCGATCAGTTCGTCGCGAAGCCCTTCAGGATCCCCGCGCTGCTCGAGGCGATTCGGGCGATTCTCGTTCGGGCGCCGTAGCCCGGCGCTCCGCGTGACCCTCCGACTCCGGGGTCGGCTCCGGACCCGGCGCCGCGCGCGGGTGAGCCTCATCGTCTCCGATCCATCCCTGTGACGCTCTCCGGAGACGCAGGCGACTTCCGGTGCCCGAGAGCGGGAGATTCAGGACAGCTCGGCAGATCGCGAGGGCCCGAGTTGTCGCGCTTCCGCTCGCGATCCGCTCCTTGACGCCGTCGCTCGTCTGCGCCGCCCGGAAGACGCAGTACCAGGAGTCACCGTCTCGCTCGAGCGATGGCTCGATGCCGAGGGTCGCGAGTCGGGCCGCGAGGCTGTCGGCCGCGGCCTCGTCCCTCGAGTAGGGGGGCGGTTCCATCGTGGTGCGCGG
>DASUAD010000089.1:0-2569 GCA_035763965.1 Thermoanaerobaculia bacterium
GAAGCCGAGCTCGTAGCTCCGCGGCCGCTGCCACGCGGTCGCGAAGTTGAAGCGCGGGTTCGTCGGTTCCTCCACCGTGCCGCCCGCGCCGACGTTGCCGTCGCGCTGGATCGCGATCTCGGTGTCGAGGATGTTGAAGACCGCGCCGATCAGCCCGAGCCGTACTGGCCCGATCGGAAAGTCCTTCTGGACCTGGGCGTCCCAGCGGTAGAAGTCCGGCAGACGGCGCGAGCCGCGCGGCTCGACGAACTCCACGCCGTAGGGCGCGATCTCCGGAGGGCGCGTCACGTTGTAGGCGACCCCGCTGTCCCAGTACACGCTCGTGCCGAGGAAGATCTCCCACGGGAGCTTCGCGTAGCCGTCGAGCTTGACCACGTGACGCGCATCGTCCGACGTGAACCCGTAGCGGTTGACGAAGTGCTCCGGAAAGACGTCGAAGTCGCTGGAGGCGTTCTGCGTGTACTCGATCGAGCTGCGCGACTTCGAGAGCGTGTAGGAGAGAATCCAGCTCATCGCATTCGTGGGTCGGCTTTCGACCTTGAGGATGAGACCGCGGTAGTCGGACTTCAGGACGTCCATTCCGTTCGGCCGGTTCGTGAGCACGAAGTGGGTGCAGTCCTCGTCGGCGCAGGAGTCCTCGAAGATCTTGCGGTGGCGCCGGTAGATTCCCGTGACGTCGAGGCTCGTGTTGCGGAAGATCCGCCGAGTGATGCCGCCGGTGACCTGCTGCGAGTACGTCGGCCGCAGCGCGGGATCGAGTTCGTTGCCGCTGGGCCCTCCGAAGGCGCCGAAGAAGCGGAAGCGCTGCTGCGAGTTGCTCCAGAGGAAGAGCGAGAGCACGACGCCCTGACGCGAGAGGAACGCCGGCAGCGTCAGCGCGTTGTCTTCCATGAACTCGCCCGCGTTCGCCCGGATGATCGTCGAGGAGTCGTTGAACAGGTCCCACGCCACACCCAGGCGCGGCTGAAACCGAGCGAACGTCTTGACCTTCTCGTCTTGCGGAAGGTAGAAGTCCACTTCGTCGTAGCGGACGCCGAGCTTCGCGGTCACGTTCGGGACCGGGCGCCACTCGTCCTGGGCGAAGAACGCCATGCCGTGGCCCTCGAACGTCTCCTCCGGCACCTGGGTGAAGACGGAGTAGAGGAAATTCGCGCCGTCCGCGGGCTGGTCGATCGCGCCGCACACCGCGCCCTCCGGCTGGCCGAACTCCGGAGAGCAGAACGAGGCGTCGAAGGGGGTTCCGGTGACGTTGTTGACGGTCGTGAACTCGGTCCACTCGAGGTCCGTGCCGGCTTTGAAGAGATGCGTTCCGAGGGCTTCGAGCGTGTAAGTCGTCGAGCCGACCGCCTGCAGCCGCGGCCGCTCGGACCTCTGGACGTTCGTGTAGTTGACCGAGTGGACCCCGGTGACCTGGTCGATCGTTCCCGTCGTCGTCAGATCGCCGCTGATCGGAGCCGCGTTCAGACGGTTCTCGAGGTAGCCGACCTGAAGGTTCGCGACCCACCGCGGGGTCAGGACCGCGTCGTAGGAGCCGTTGTAGATCGTCAGGTCCTGATCCTGACGATATCCCGCCGCCTCCTCGTAGAACGAGCTGTTCTCCGCGTGCGGAATGTTCGCGGTTTCGTCGTTGTACTTGAGCGATAGCGTGTGGCTCGGCGCGACCAGCGCCGTGATCTTCCCGAATATCGTCCAGCCCCGGAAGTCGCGTCGGCCCGGCTGAAACCCGAACAGGTCCGCCGCCTGCGTCTGGAAGTCCGGCCTTTCCAGCGATCCGAAGAACCAGATTCGATCGCGCGCGATCGGACCACCGAGCGTCGCGGCGGGCGAGAAGGTCTGGAAATCCTGCGTGTCCTTGTCGTATCGGAGCGTGGTCGTTCCGGGCGGAAAGTCGCGCGTCCGCTCCCCCTCTTCGGTCAGGTCCTCGGAGCGATACCGCGCGTCGAGCGTCCCGTGGAACGAGTTGCCTCCCGATTTCGTGATCACGTTGATGATGCCGCCGGTCGCCTTGCCGTACTCCGCGTCGAAGCCGCTCGTCTGGATCGCGATCTCCTGGATCGAGTCGAACGTGAAGTTCGACGTAAAGGTGTGGGTGACCGGGTCGGTCGTGTTCAACCCGTCGATCTGGAACGAGTTCTGTCCGAGGTTCGAACCGAAAACGGACGGGTTGCCGCCGGCGCCCGTCTGGTTGGTCACGCCGGGTGCCTCGAGCACGACGTTCTGATAGGAGCGGCGTGCAAGGCCGACCGTCGCGTGCTGGAGGTGGTCCTCCTTCAGGTTCAGCTGTGTGTTCGTCTGCGTGGGGTCGATGACGACGGCTTCGCCCGTCACCTCGACCGACTCCGCCACGCGAGCGAGCGCGAGCGAGACGTTCACCTTCGTCGTCTGGTCGAGGTTGACGACGACCCCGGTGCGAATGACCGTCTCGAAGGACGACAGCGCGTACTCGACGCGATACTCACCCGGCGGAAGGAGGGGGAAGCTGTATTCCCCGCCCGAGGTCGTAGTCGCGGTGCGGCTCCCCTGGAGCGCCGGGCTCGTGATCGTCACGGTGACTCCCGGCAGCGCGCTC
>DASUAD010000090.1:0-25726 GCA_035763965.1 Thermoanaerobaculia bacterium
CGCGAAACGAATTCGGGGTTGCCGCGCCGCCGTTTTGCCTCTTCTCGAGGCGGTGAGGCGAGAACCAAGAAGAGGCTGAGCATGGAGTGGCCTCTCCCGTTACGCTTCCGGACGCGGGTTCAACTCCCGCCGCCTCCACCAATGCTTGTCCACGCACATCACTCAACCCACTGAAAAGGCGCGATCTCTACATCTGCCGAATTCGTGTCGGTAGTCACACCAGGAACAGCCGGTACGCCGGATTGCGGCTCTCGTCCCAGTGGCGGTAGCCGAGGTCCTTCAGGAACCGCCGGAACTTCGGTGAGTCCTTGCGGGGGACCTGGATCCCCGCCAGCACGCGGCCGTAGTCTGCGCCGTGGTTGCGGTAGTGGAAGAGCGAGATGTTCCAGTCGCTCCGCATGCGGTTCAGGAACCTCATCAAGGCTCCGGGTCGCTCGGGGAACTCGAACCGGAAGAGGCGCTCGTCCTTGGCCATCGGCGCGCGCCCTCCGACGAGGTGGCGGACGTGGAGCTTGGCCATCTCGTTGTCGGAGAGGTCGAGGACTGGTAGGCCGTGGCGCCTCAGCACTGCGAGGAGCGCCCGCGTCTGGCTCTCGTTCTCGACCTCGACCCCGACGAAGACGTGCGCGTTCACCGCATCGGCGTACCGGTAGTTGAACTCGGTGATGTTGCGGGGCCCGACGACGGCGCAGAACTCGCGGAAGCTGCCCGGCCTCTCGGGAATCGTGACGGCGAGGATCGCCTCGCGCCGTTCGCCCAGCTCGGCGCGCTCGGCCACGTGGCGGAGCCGCTCGAAGTTCATGTTCGCGCCGCACGCGATCGCGACGAGCGTCCGACCTTTGACGCTGCGGCGCTCGGTCCAGGTCTTGAGCCCCGCGACGGCGAGCGCCCCCGCGGGCTCCAGGATCGAGCGCGTGTCCTCGAAGACGTCCTTGATGGCCGCGCAAATGGCGTCGGTGTCCACGAGGACGACCTCGTCCACGAGCTCTTGGCAGAGCCGGAAGTTCTCGCGCCCCACCTGCCGGACGGCCACACCGTCCGCGAAGAGCCCGACTCTCGGCAGGCGCACGCGGCGCCCCGCCTTGAGCGAGCGATGCATCGCGTCGGCGTCCACGGGCTCGACGCCGACCACACGCGTCCCCGGGCTCAGCCGCTTGACGTAGGCCGCCACCCCCGCGATGAGGCCGCCTCCTCCCACGGCCACGAAGACCGCGTCGATGCCGGCGGGCCGCTGCCTCAGGATCTCCATCCCGATGGTCCCCTGTCCCGCGATGACGTCGCGGTCGTCGTACGGGTGGATGAAGGTCCTGCGCTCCTTCCGGGCCAGACGCCGCGCCTCGGCGTAGGCCTCATCGTACGAGTCGCCCAGAAGGACGACCCGCGCGCCCCGCGAGGCCACGGCGTCCACCTTGATGCGGGGCGTCGTCACGGGCATGACGATCGTGGCCGAGCACCCCAGCTTCGCGGCGGCCAGCGCCACCCCCTGCGCATGGTTGCCCGCCGAAGCCGCGATCACGCCTCGCTTCAGCGCTCGGCGAGGCAGGCGGCACATCTTGTTGTAAGCGCCGCGCAGCTTGAAGGAGAAGACGGGCTGCAGGTCCTCGCGCTTGAGCAGCACCGTGTTGCCGGTGCGCCGTGTCAGACCCGGGGCGGCCTCGAGCGGTGTCTCGACGGCCACGTCATAGACACGCGCCGCGAGGATCCGCTCGAGATAGTCGTTCCGCAAGGGGCGGCCGCCGCGCGTGCGAGGAGCCGTGCCTAGCCCGCCGGTCCCTGGTGAGAACGCGTAGCGGTCTCTCGGCTAAGCCGGCGGCCGAAGAAAGCGACACGCCCCGGCTCGGCCGCCGGGACGGGGTGGCACCACTCCTTCGAGCGCGGGTGCTCGCCGCGCACGGCTGCGTGGAAGGCCTTCTGGAGGGCGCGTGTGACGGGGCCGGTCGTGCCCGCGCCAATGCGACGGAAGTCGATCTCGCTTAGCGCGATGCACTCCGCCGCCGTGCCGCAGACGAAGACCTCGTCGGCCGTGTAGAGCTGGTCGCGTGAGACCGGGCGCTCGACCACCGTGTGGCCGAGGTCCTGCGCGAGCGTGACGAGGGCGTCGCGCGTGATGCCCTCCAGAATGGGCGCCGAGGGCGACGTGACGATGGTGCCGTTCTTCACGAGGAAGAGGTTCTCGCCCGTGCACTCGGCGACATAGCCCTGCGGGTCGAGCATGATCGCCTCGTCGAAGCCGAGGCGGACCGACTCCGTCTTGGCGAGGAAGCTATTGGCATAGCTGCCGCAGATCTTGGCCTTCGTCATGGTGACGTTGGGGTGGTGGCGAGTGAAGGACGACACGTTCGCGCGCACGCCGTGCTCCAGGGCCTCGGCCCCGAGGTAGTTGGTCCACTGCCACGCGGCGATCCCGATGGACGGCGAGCCGCCGTCGAGGTTGAGGTTCCAGCCGCCGGTCGCCAGGGTGAGGAGCGGCCGGATGTAGCAGTCCTCGAACTCGTTTCGCACGACGACCTCCGTGCAGGCGTCGACGAGGTCCTGCTCGGAGAACGGGAGCCCGCGGAAGCCCAGGCACGCGGCCGAGTACAGGAAGCGGGTGATGTGCTCCTTCAGCCGGAAGACGGCCGGTCCGTGCGCGGTCTTGTAGCAGCGGATGCCCTCGAAGACGCCGATGCCGTAGTGCAGGCCCGGCGTCAGGAAGTGCAGGGTGGCCTTCTCGAAATCGACGAAAGCGCCATCCATCCAGATCGTCTTCGATTGGAGCGTCATCGTGTTCCTTTCATTGCGCGGCCGTGACCGCCGGGGCGGCGATCGCCCCGGCGATGGCCTCGGTCATTTCAGTGGTCGACGCCGCTCGAGTCCCCGGGGGCGCCAGCTCGGCCGTACGAAGGCCCGCGGAGAGAGCGGCCTCGATCCCCTTCTCGACCGCATCCGCCTCCTCGGGCAGCGAGAGCGACCACCTCAGCAGCATCGCGACCGATCCGATCGCCCCGATCGGATTGGCGAGGTTCTTCCCTGCCAGAGACGGGGCCGAGCCGTGCACGGGCTCGAAGAGCCCCGGTCCCTTGCCGAGGCTGGCCGACGGCAGGAGGCCGAGCGAGCCGACGAGCGCGCCGACCTCGTCGGAGAGGATGTCGCCGAAGAGGTTCTCCATCACGAGGACGTCGAAGCGAGCGGGCGAAAGAACCAGACTCATCGCGCAGGAGTCCACGAGCTGGTGCTCCAGCCTGACGTCGGGATAGCGCTCGGCGACCTCGTTCACGACCGCCCGCCAAAGGCGCGAGGTCTCGAGGACGTTCGACTTGTCGACCGACGTCACGAGGCGCCGGCGAGAACGAGCCAGGCGAAACGCGAGGTCGGCCACGCGGGCGATCTCCTCGCGCGTGTAGGGAAGCGTGTTGACGGCCGTCCCGGCCTCGAGGTCCACGCCGCGCGGCGTGCCGAAGTAGAGCCCGCCGGTCAGCTCGCGCACGATGAGGAGGTCGAGCCCGCCCGCCACTTCGCGCCGGAGCGGCCCGGCGTTCTCCAGACCGGGAAAGATCCGCGCCGGACGGAGGTTGGCATAGACGCCGAGTGCCTTGCGCAACCGAAGGAGACCCGCCTCCGGCCGCCCGTCGGGGGGAGCGTCGTCGAAGGAGGGGTCGCCCACGGCGGCGAGGAATACGGCGTCGGCCGAGAGGCAGGCCTCCCGCGTTCTCTCGGGCAGCGGCGTGCCTTCGCTCCGGATTGCGGAGGCGCCGATCGGAAGCGGCGTGATCTCGAAGCGGTGGGAGAAGCGCTCCGCGACGGCGCGAAGGACCGTCAGGGCCGCGTCGGCGACCTCGGGCCCGATTCCGTCTCCCGGCAGAACGACGATCTTGGCGCCACGGCCCATTCAGACTCCGTACCCGTAGCCCGGTTCTTCGATGGCCGTCTCCTCGCGCCACGCGGGCTCCGAGGTTCGATCGCCTCCGTCGGTCCGCGCCACGCGGAACGCCACCGGCGCATGGCGCCGCGCCTCGGCTCGCTTGATCTCCGCGACGAGCTCGAGGACGTCGGCGTCGCGGATGACCTTCCGGGTGTCGGCCCGGCGGATCATCCGCTTGTAGACCTCGTCGAGCTCGAGCCGCGAAAGGGAGACCTGCAGCGCCTGGCACCGGTTCTTCAAGGCATGGCGGCCGGAATGCTTGCCCAGGACGAACGTCGTCTCGGGAACGCCGACGTCCTCGGGCCGCATGATCTCGTACGTCCGGCGGTCCTTCAGGAGGCCGTCCTGGTGGATGCCCGCCTCGTGGGCGAATGCGTTTCGGCCCACGATGGCCTTGTTCGCCTGAACCGGCTCGCCGGTGACCTCGCAAAGGAGCTGGCTCGCGGCGAGAAGGCCCGGCGTCCTGATGCCGGTCTCGTAGGCGAGGAGATCGGGCCTCACCTTCACGGCCATGACGATCTCCTCGAGCGAGGCGTTTCCGGCGCGCTCGCCGATTCCATTGATCGTGCATTCGACCTGCCTCACCCCGCCTTCGAGCGCCGCGAGCGAGTTGGCGACGGCGAGGCCGAGATCGTTGTGACAATGGGCGCTGAACGTGACCTGGTGAGCATTCGGCACGCGCCCGATGATGCTGCGGAAAAAGCCGGTGATCTCGTGCGGCAGCGCGTAGCCGACGGTGTCAGGCAGATTGATGGTCGTCGCCCCGGCCTCCATGACGGCCTTCACCACCGAAGCGAGAAAGTCGAGGTCGCTGCGGGTGGCGTCCTCGGCCGAGAACTCGACGTCGTCGACGCTGCGGCGCGCCCTCTCGACGGCCTTCGCGGCCGCGTCCAGGCACTCCTCGCGCGTCATGCGCAGCTTCTTCTCGAGGTGAAGGTCCGATGTCGCGATGAAGGTGTGAAGACGCGGGCGCGCCGCACCCTCGAGCGCGGCGCAGGCGCGGTCGATGTCCTGGGGGGCGCATCGGGCGAGCGCGGCGATCGCCGGCCGGCGAACCTCGCGCGACACCGCGCGAACCGCCTCGAAGTCGCTGTCGGAGGCGATCGGGAAGCCCACCTCGACGACGTCCACGCCGAGCTCATCGAGGGCGCGCGCCAGGCGCAGCTTCTCGCTCTCACGCATGGAGAAGCCCGGCGCCTGCTCGCCGTCTCGGAGGGTCGTGTCGAAGATCGTAATTCGCTCTCTCATGCGACCCTCCCGACGACGACCGGGTTCAGGAACGGCATCTTCGCGCGCAGCTCCTGGCCCACCTGCTCCACGAGGTGCTCGCGCTCCTTCGCGCGGGTCGCCTCGAACGTCCGGCGGCCGTTGCGGTTCTCCTCGATCCACGCCTCGGCGTACGTCCCCTCCTGGATCTCGGAGAGGATCCGCCGCATCACCGTGCGCGTCTCCTCCGTCACGATGCGCGGCCCGGCCGTGTAGTCGCCGTGCTCGGCGGTGTCGCTGATGGAGTAGCGCATGTAGTTCAGGCCGCCGCGGTACATCAGGTCGACGATGAGCTTCAGCTCGTGCAGGCACTCGAAATACGCGACCTCCGGCTGATAGCCCGCCTCGACCAGCGTCTCGAAGCCGGCCTTGACGAGTGCGCTCGTGCCGCCGCAAAGTACCGCCTGCTCGCCGAAGAGGTCCGTCTCGGTCTCCTCGGCGAAGGTCGTCTCCAGAACGCCCGCCCGCGTGGCGCCGAGAGCCTTCGCGTAGGCGAGCGCGTCCTCGCGCGCGTGCCCGCTGGCGTTCTGGTCGACCGCCAGGAGAGCCGGCGTGCCCTCGCCCTCCGTGAAGAGCTCGCGGACGCGATGGCCGGGAGCCTTCGGCGCGATCATGGCGACGTCGACGTCGTGAGGCGGCACGATCTGCCCGAACCGGATGTTGAAGCCGTGAGCGAAGAGGAGCGCCTTGCCCTTGACCAGGTGCGGCGCGATCGACTCCTCGTACAGCTTCTTCTGGCCGGTGTCGGGCGTGAGGATCATGATCATGTCCGCGCGCCGCGCGGCCTCGTCCACGGGCAGGACCGTCAGCCCATCCGCCTTCGCGCGCGAGGCGGACGGCGACGTGGAGTAGAGGCCGACCACCACGGCCACGCCGCTGTCGCGAAGGTTGAGGGCATGGGCGTGACCCTGGCTTCCGTAGCCGATGACCGCCACCGTGCGGCCCTTCAGCCGCGAGAGATCAGCGTCCTTGTCGTACCAGATCGTAGCCATCGAAATCTCCTTTGTTCAGCGCCTGTTGCGGCTCGTGCGAGCCGTGGATCGCCCGGACGTGTTCCGCGTCGAGGACCTCGTAGACGTCGTGGAGGCGCCGGAGCTGTCTCTTCAGGAGCGCACAAAGCGCCTCGTCCGAGTCCGCGACGATGAGGAGCCGGCCGGCCCCGCCTTCCGCAGTCTCCTCGAAGAAGCAGCGCCTGAGCGAGATGCCCTGACGCCGGAAAAGCGCCTCCACGCGTGACAGGAAGCCGGGGGTGCCGTTGACCTTCAGCCAAAACGTGTATTCCATGTCTCAGCTCTTTTCCCCGCGGGCCCGCCGAGGGTCTTCGATGACCATCGCGTCGATCGACTGGCCCGCCGGCCACATCGGGTAGCAGTTCTCCTCGGGGTCGCAGATGACGTTGACGACGGCCGGGCGGTCCTCCACGGCGAGGGCTTTCTGGAAGACCGCGTCGACCTCCTCGGGCCGCCGCGCCGTGAAGGCCGCGGCCCCGAGCGACTCGGCCACCTTCGCGAAGTCGGGGTTCCTCAGCTCGGTGGAGAAGAAGCGCTTGTCGTAGAAGAGCTCCTGCCACTGGCGGACCATGCCGAGGCCCTGGTTGTCGATGATGACCACCTTGATCGGTAGCCGCGCTTCGGCGGCGGTCACGAGGGCCTGCATCGTCATCTGGAAGCTGCCGTCCCCGTTAATGTTGACGACGAGCCGGTCGGGAAGCGCGCACTGCGCGCCGATTGCGGCGGGCAGTCCGTAGCCCATGGTCCCCAGGCCGCCCGAGGTGATGAAGCTGCGCGGCTCGTCGCACTTCCAGAACTGGGCGGCCCACATCTGGTGCTGCCCGACGTCGGTCGTGAGGATCGGCCGGCGGCTATTCGTGACGTGCCAGAGACGGTCGATGGCGAACTGCGGCAGGATCGGGCCATCGCCCTGCTCGTAGCGGAGGGGGTGCTTCGCCTTCCACTCCTCGACCCGCCGCCACCAGACGCCGGTGTCCGGGGCGCCCACGAGCGGCAAGAGCTGGTGGAGGACCGTCTTGGCGTCACCCACGAGTGGGAAGTCGGCCTTGCGGTTCTTCCCGATCTCCGCCTCGTCCACATCCAGGTGGATCACCTTGGCGTGCGGGGCGAAGGTGGCCAGCTTGCCGGTGATGCGGTCGTCGAAGCGGGCGCCGAGCGCGATGATGAGATCGCTCTCGTTCATGGCGTAGTTGGCGTAGACCGTGCCGTGCATGCCCAGCATCCCGAGCGACTGCGGGTCGGACTCGGGGAAGGCGCCCTTGGCCATGAGCGTCGTCGTGACGGGGATCCGGGTCTTCTTGGCCAGGCGCCTGACCTCCTCAGAGGCGCCGGCGGAGATGACCCCGCCGCCCACGTAGAGCACCGGCCGCCGCGCGTTCGTGATGGCCAGCGCGGCCCGGCGCAGGGCGGTGGGGTCGGCGCGGCGTTTCCGAGACGACGGCTCGGCCGCCTCCTCCTCGGGCTCGATCTGAGCCTGCAGGACGTCGCGCGGCACGTCCACGAGGACGGGACCGGGGCGGCCCGAGACCGCCAGATGAAACGCCTCGCGGATCGTCGGGATCAGGTCCTCCGGCTCCAAGACCAGCCAGTTGTGCTTCGTGACCGGCTGCGTGATGCCGAGGATGTCGGCCTCCTGGAACCCGTCGCGGCCGATGAGCGGCCTGGTCACCTGAGCCGTCAGGGCAACGATGGGCGTGGAATCCATGTAGGCGTCGGTCAGGCCCGTCACGAGGTTCGTGGCCCCCGGCCCGGACGTGGCCAGGCAGACGCCCGCGCGTCCCGTGGCGCGCGCGAAGCCTTGGGCCGCGTGGGAGCCGCTCTGCTCGTGCCGCATCAGGAGGTGCGCGACGCCGGGCGTCTGGAAGAGGGCGTCGTAGAGAGGAAGGGCGGCACCGCCCGGGTGGCCGAAGATGTGAGTGACGCCCTGCCGGGCGAGCTCCTCGGCGAGCAGGTTGGCGGCGCGGACTCTTTCCCGGGGACGGGCGTCGGTGCGGAGAGCGGTGCTCATGCCAGGGCCCCTTTCATCTGGAATCCGGTGACCGCCCCGTCGGAGGCGGAAGAGACGAGCTGCGCGTACTTCGCGAGCGCGCCGCCCGAGTAGCGCGCGGCCGGCGCGGTCCAGCGCGCGCGGCGCGCATCGAGCGGCGCCTCCACGTCGATCCGCCGGGAGACGACGTCGATCGTGATCGGATCACCATCTTTGACGAGCCCGATCGGCCCCCCGGCAGCCGCCTCGGGCGACACGTGGCCGACCATGAGGCCGTGCGTGGCGCCGCTGAAGCGCCCGTCGGTCACGAGCGCGACGCTCTCGCCGAGGCCCTGCCCCACGAGCGCCGCCGTCACCGCGAGCATCTCGGGCATGCCCGGAGCGCCGCGCGGCCCTTCATAGCGGATGACGACGACCTCGCCCGGGAAGATCTCGCCGCGCTCGGCTGCTGCGAAGGCCGCGATCTCGCCGTCGAAGACGTGCGCGGGGCCGGTCGCGTGCAGGCGCTCGTGGCCCGCCAGCTTCACGACGCAGCCCTCGGGCGCGAGCGAGCCCCGGAGAATCGCCAGGCCGCCGGTCGATTTCACCGGCCTCTCGAGCGGTCGGATCACGGCCTGGCCCGGAGTCTCTTTCGCCTCGGAGGCTTCCGCGAAGAGCGTCCGGCCGGTCACGGTCATCTCGTCGTGAACGAGCCCGGCCTCCATGAGGCGCCTCGCCAGGAGGCGCGAGCCGCCGGCCCGGTCCATGTCCGGCGCGGTGAAGCGACCCCCGGGCTTGAGGTCCGCCAGGATCGGCGTCTTGGACGCGATGACGTCGAAGTCGTTGAGCGCGAGCGGAACGCCCGCCTCCCGCGCGATCGCGAGCAGGTGCAGGACCGCGTTCGTCGAGCCGCCCGTGGCCGCGACGGCAGCGATGGCGTTCTCGAACGCCCCGCGGGTGAGGAGGCGCGAGGGACGGCGGTCCTCCGCGAGACACCTCATCACGAGACGGCCGGCCTCGTATGCCGCCTCGTCCTTTCGCGGGTCATTCGCGGGGACGTCGTTGGCGCCCATCGGCGAGATCCCGAGGAAGGTGAGAGCCGTCGCCATGGTGTTGGCCGTGAACTGGCCGCCGCAGGCGCCGGCGCCGGGACAGGCGCTCTCCTCCATGTTCGTCAGCTCCGCCGGGCTCATCCGGCCGGCGGCGTGTGAGCCGACCGCCTCGAACACGTCCTGGATCGTCACGTCGTGCCCATCCACCCGGCCCGGCTGGATGGAGCCGCCGTAGATCGCCACGCCTGGGATGTCGAGCCGCGCCAGGGCCATGACGGTCGCGGGGATCGTCTTGTCGCAGCCGGAGATCGCCACGACGGCGTCGAGCGAGTGCCCCGCCACCGCCAGCTCGATGGAGTCCGCGATGACCTCGCGCGAGATGAGCGACGCCCGCATGCCGTCGGTGCCCATCGAGATGCCGTCGGAGACGGCGATCGTGTTGAACTCGAGCGGCGTCCCGCCGGAAGCGCGGATGCCTTCCTTCACTTTCTCCGCCAGGCGGCGCAGGTGGATGTTGCAGGGGGTGACCTCGGTCCAGGTGTTCGCGACGGCCACGAGCGGCCGGTCGATGTCCGCTCGGGTCAGGCCCGTCGCGCGCAGCATCGCGCGCGCCGGCGCGCGGGAGGGACCTTTCTTGATGGCGTCGCTTTTCATCGGGCTCCCAGCAACAAAAAGCCCCGCGACCTTGTGAGGTGCGGGGCGTCTGATGCGACTTTGTCCTTCGTCTCAGCCGGCCCGCACCTCGGGAATGCGAAGGACGAGGACGCCCTTGAAGGCGCCGGCAAAGACGAGAATGAGCTGTCTCGAGATCATGAGCGTAATTAGGGCCTTTTCCCGACGTCCCGTCAAGCTAATAAACTTTCTTGTATCATTAGCAGTACTGATAGATGGACCTCTTCCTGCTGCGGGTCTTTCTGATGGTCGCCTCCGAGCGGAGCTTCTCCCGCGCGGCGGCAAAGCTCTTCCGCACGCAGTCGGCGGTCAGCCAGGCCATTCGGCGCCTCGAGTCCTCGCTCGGGGAGCCGCTCTTCGACAGGCGGAGCAAGGAGGCGAGCCTCACGGAGGCCGGACGCGTGCTCAAGGACTACGCCGAGCGGGTGCTGCGGCTCGCCGACGAGGCGGAGCGCGCCGTCAAGGACCTCAAGGAGCTCAAGCGCGGGCGGGTCGTCCTCGGCTCGAACGAGTCGGCCGTCGAGGCGCTCCTTCCCCTCATCGAGCGCTTCCGGCAGGAGCACCCCGAGGTGGAATTCGACGTACGACGCGCGGCGGCCCGCCACCTTCCCGTCGAGATCCTGCAAGGGGCCCTTGATTTTGGGGTCATGACCTTCGCGCCGAACGAGGCAAGGCTGCGATCGGTCGTGATCGGCCACGACGAGCTCGTCGTCCTGACGCACCCCCGCCACACCTTCGCGTCGCGAAAGAGCGTGACGATGGCCGAGTTCGGGCGCGAGACTGTGATCGCGCACAACGACCCCTCGCCCGCGCGCGAGCGGGTCCTGCGCCGGTTCGAGGAGCAGAACGTCCCGCTCAACATCCGCATCTCGCTTCCGAGCCTCGACGGAGTCAAACGCGCCGTGGAGCGGAAGATCGGGATCGCCCTCCTTCCGAAGCGCTGCGCCTTGGCCGAGATCGAGGCCGGTAGGCTCGCGGCCATCCGCTTGCCCGGGCTCAGCTTGCCGCGCGATCTGAGGCTCGTCTACCGGCGCGCCGGCAACTACTCGAACGCCGCGCAGGCGTTCCTGGCGCTGGCGCGGAGGGAACGCGCGGTCGGAAAGGATCTGTAAGAACGAGCCGGTCGTCCTGCTCGAGCTCACAGTTGAACCAAACGTCTCAATATGAAAGGCGATTGCGGACCGGCTAGAAATCTCGCAGATACGGCAGGCGGGAGGCGACGGCCTCGACCTCCTCGAAGCGCTCGAGCAGCATCGACGTGCCGTCCCAGCGGCCCGTGAGGAAGGCTTCGCGGGCGTTCTCGGGAAGCGAGAGCGGGAAGGTCTTCGCGCCGGCGGCCATGGTCCGCGACGGAATATCGACCGTGAGCCGCGTGCTCGGCGCATTCGAGACGAGATCCATCAGCTCGGCGATCGCCTCGCCGGACAATGTAACGCAGGGCATTCCGATCGCGACGGAGTTTCCGAAGAAGATCTCCGAGAAGGACCCGCCCGCGATAGCGCCGAACCCACGTCGCCAGAGCGCCTGCGGGGCGTGCTCGCGGGAGGAGCCGCAGCCAAAGTTGCGGTTGACGAGGAGGATCCTCGCGCCCGAGAAGCGCGGATCGTCGAAGGGGTGTGAGACGCCTCTGTCCCGCGCCGCCTTCCGGTCGTCCTCGAAGGCGTGCTCGCCCAGCCCTTCGAACGTGACCGAGACGAGGAAACGCGCCGGGATGATCCGATCGGTGTCGACGTCGTCGCCGCGGAGAGGGAGCGCCGTCCCCTCGATGCGCGTGATCGCGGTCGTCATCTCAGCATCGTCCTCACGTCCACGACCTCGCCCGCGACAGCGGCCGCCGCCACCATGGCCGGGCTCATCAAGAGCGTGCGCCCCGTCGGGCTCCCCTGCCGTCCCTTGAAGTTCCGGTTCGACGACGAGGCGCAGACCTGCCGTCCCTCCAGGCGATCCGGGTTCATGGCGAGGCACATCGAGCAGCCCGGCTCCCTCCATTCGAAGCCGGCTTCGCGAAACACGACGTCGAGCCCCTCGCGCTCGGCGGCGGCGCGCACGGCCTGCGAGCCGGGGACGACGAGGGCCTTCACTCCGGGCGCCACGCGGCGCCCCTTGGCCACGCGGCTTGCCTCGCGCAGATCCGAGAGGCGGCCGTTCGTGCACGATCCGATGAACGCGACGTCGATCCTGGTTCCGCGGATCGGCTCGCCCCCCCCGAAGCCCATGTAGGCGAGCGCCTCCGAGACGGCCTCTCGGGCGTTGTCCGAGACGTCGGACGGCTTCGGGATCCGCTCGGTTACGCCTACGGCCTGCCCGGGGTTGATCCCCCAGGTCACGGCCGGCTCGATCTTCGCCGCCTCGAAACGGACCCGGTCGTGGTATGGCGCGTCCGGGTCAGAGGCGCGTGAGAGCCACCAGG
The DNA here is from genome assembly GCA_035763965.1 of Thermoanaerobaculia bacterium. Taxonomy (GTDB): domain Bacteria; phylum Acidobacteriota; class Thermoanaerobaculia; order UBA5066; family Gp7-AA6; genus Gp7-AA6. The sequence goes on from DASUAD010000090.1 coordinate 12,278, forward strand.
AGGCCGCCCGCGCAAAAAGCTCGGCCCGCGGCGCGTACAGGCGCCCGCGCAGGTACTCGACCGTCGTCGCGTCGGGGTTCACGTAGCCCGCGCGCGCTCCCCCCTCGATCGACATGTTGCAGAGCGTCAGGCGCTCCTCCATCGTCATCCGATCGACGGCGGAGCCTCCGTACTCGTAGGCGTAGCCGACGCCTCCCTTGACTCCGAGCCGGCGGATGATCGCGAGGATTACGTCCTTGGCGTAGACACCCGGCGAGAGCGTCCCCTCGACGTCGATGCGACGCACCCTCAAAGGGTCGAGGGCGAGACACTGGGATGCCAGAACGTCGCGCACCTGCGAGGTCCCGACACCGAAGGCCAGCGCGCCGAAGGCCCCGTGCGTGGAGGTGTGGCTGTCGCCGCAGGCGATCGTCATCCCCGGCTGGGTCAGGCCGAGCTCCGGCCCGATGACGTGCACGATCCCCTGACGGTCGGAGCCGAGGCCGTGGAGCGGGATGCCGAACGCGCGGCAGTTCTTCTCCAGCTCCGTCAGCATCTCCTCGGCCTGGGGATCGCGGAACGGCCGGGCGACGTCGCGCGTCGGCACGATGTGGTCGACCGTGGCCACGGTCCGCGACGGAAACGGCACGGTCCACCCGCGGCGCCGGATCATCGCGAAAGCCTGGGGGCTCGTCACCTCGTGGACGAGATGCAGCCCCACGAAGAGCTGCGTCTGCCCGGTCGGCAGGCGCCTCACCGCGTGCAAATCCCAGGTCTTCTGGAAGAGTGTCTCGCCCATCGCGGACTCAGTCTATCGAGCGCAGGTCGCTCCTTCACCACGGTCCTGATTCGCGGGGAGTCGGGGACGGGAAAGGAGCTGGTGGCTCACGCCCTCCACTACCACGACGCTTCTTCTCTCCCAGCCGCCGGTCGATCTGCCGAGCACTGATGGACAGAAGCCGCCTCTCCACCTCTGCCGGCAAGCAGAAACGCTTCCGAATCCAGGGCACCCAGACAGGCAGCAGCGCCTTCAACCGCATCGACCAGGGATACCCCGCCGCCTCCCAGACCTCATGCAGAATCGAAATCACTCGCGGCCCGTACCGCAGTCGTGACCGCCTCCGCCGTCGCTCTGGCTCCTTCCCCGGCGGCGGACCGTTCAGCTTGCGGATCGCGTACTTGCGGTTGTACCCGCAGACCCGGCAAAACTCCTCCAGGATCGGCGCGACGATCGGCCTCAGGGTTACATTTTCGACGGCGCGATACGGAGACTTGACAAAAGGGACAGAAGCGCCTATGTTGAAAAATGTAGTGCGTGTATCTCTGATTTCCCGTTGCACCTGTCGAATGCCCTGGGGGGACCTGGGGCCTTTGCTGGCGCGCGCGGAGCATCGAGGGACATCGAGAGGATGAGTACTCGAAGCTAGTCATTTCGTAAGCGTGGTGCAGTGAAGGGCCCGGGGCAACCCCCGGGCCCTTTTTTTTCCGGTCCCGGTACTCGAGTCAGGAGGCGAGTCTGTGCAAGTTGTGCCCGAACTCTGGTTTCCCGCCGACACGGCGCCTCGCGAGGTGCTCGCGAGGGCGGCTACGCGGTTTTCGCCCCGGATCGCGTTCGCGACGGGCTTCGGAATGGAGGGCTGTGTTCTTCTCCACATGATCGCCGCGCGCCGGCTACCGATCGACGTCTTCACGCTCGACACCGGCCTGCTCTTCCCCGAAACGTACGTGCTCTGGAAGCGGCTCGAAGCCCTCTATGGCCTGACGATCCGTGGGGTACAGCCCGAACCTCGGCGATCGGAAGGAGCTTCCCTTCCGTTCCGGCAGTCCTCTCCATATTCCCTTCAAAGAAATTCTCCTCTTCGTTCTCTTCGGGCATTTCCACTCACCCCGCCGCTCGCATCGGTGCGCGCGCGGCCCGCGGCTCACGAACCTGAAAGGAGTCACCCATGGCCGCCGTCGACGATCCCAAGACCCTCTGCCGAACGCGGCTCTCTTTCGCCGACGAGGCAGAGATCGACGCGTTCGTCGCGACACTCGAGCGCTTCGAGAAAGGCGAGCTTTCGCCCGACGAGTGGCGCGCCTACCGGTTGGTGCGCGGTACGTACAGCCAGCGGCAGGACGGAGACGTGCAAATGCTGCGCGTGAAGATTCCGCAGGGCATCCTGGATGTCGCGCAGCTTCACGCCCTCGCGGACGTGGCGGAGAGCTGGTCCCGCGGCTTCGGGCACATCACGACGCGGCAGAACCTGCAGTTCCACTTCCTGAAGCTCCACGACGTGGAGCCCGCGATGCGGCGGCTGGCCGAAGCGGGCCTGACGACGCGCGAGGCCTGCGGAAACTCGGTCCGGAACATCACGGGCTGCCCATACGCCGGCGTCGCGGCGGACGAAGCCTTCGACGTGACGCCCTACGCCGAGGCCCTCACGCGCTATCTCCTGAGACATCCGCTCAGCTCCTCACTGCCGCGAAAGTTCAAGATCGCCTTCGAAGGCTGCGTGGAGGAGCACACGTTCACACCGATCAACGACCTCGGGTTTCGCGCGCGGCTCGTCCTCGAGAATGGCGTTCCGCGCCGGGGCTTTCGTCTGACGGCGGGCGGCGGAACGGCCACGATGCCGAAGTCCGGACGCGTTCTTTACGAGTTCCTTCCCTCGGGCGAGATCCTCGCCGTCGCCGAGGCGATCCTCCGTGTCTTCCACCGGCTCGGAAACCGGAAGGACAAGGCGAAGGCCCGGATGAAGTTCCTCATAGCCGAGTTGGGGTGGGAGGGCTGGAAAAGAGAATTCGAGAGCTCCTTCGAAGAAGTCCGAAATGAAGGCCTGCCGTGGCTTCCGTTCGATGCCGAAGCGCCTCCTGTCGAGGACGAGCCGGGGACGTCGCGTGAGGCTGCGCCCTCGCTGGCCGAAGTCGCCGCGCAGGCCGTCGCCACACGCCTTCACGGGCCGGGTCTCCTTCCTTCGGTGGAACCCGTCTTTTCTTCGTCATCCGGCACGTTCACCCGGTGGTCCAAGACGAATGTCCGGCCCCAGAAGCAGGCCGGGGAGACCGCGACGGCGTTCTTCCGGCGGGTGGAGCTCGGCCACGTCAAGCCGCTCCTCGCGGACCTGGAGAATGTCACTCCGGCGAACGTTAGGCCGGAGGATTTCATCGATCTCGAAGAAGAGGCAAACTTCACGATCGAGACGAAGGAAGGTGAATGTGCTGCCTAGCGTCGTTTTCGAGCCCGAAGTCCTCGAGGAGATCGCGCGAGCCGCTGCGAAGGCGTATCCGTACGAAGGCTGCGGCGCGCTGCTGGGTGAAGCGCGACACGTCCGCGTCACGCTGCCGCTCCCGAACACGGAGAAGGGAACGCCGCGCGTGCGGTTCGAGGTCTCGCCGAAGGACTACCTGGGCGTCGAGCGCGAGGCCGACGCGCGCGGCGTGAGGCTCCTCGGCTTCTGGCACAGCCACCCCGACCACCCCGCCCGGCCCTCGGCCACGGATCGCGCTTTCGCCTGGGAAGGGCTCCTCACCGTGATCGTTTCGGTCGAGAGGGGCCGCTCCGCCGACATCGGCGCGTGGGAGATCCTCGGGCCGGAGTCCCCGTTCGAATCCGTCGAGATCGCGAGCCCGGGCGCCGCGGCGCTCGTCACCCCCCTTTCGAAAGAAGGAGAAACCTGATGCCCGTTCCCGTCCGAATCCCCACCCCGCTCCGGCGTTTCACGGGGGACCGCGCCGAGGTTTCCGTCAAGGCCGCAGATCTCTCCTCGCTCCTGGAGCGTCTCTTCGAGGAGTGTCCCGGGCTCCGGGGCCAGCTCCTCGGCGAGGATCGCAAGCTCCGGAGCTTCGTGAACATCTACGTGAACGACGAGGACGTCCGCTTTCTCGACGGTCTGAAGACCGCTGTGAAGGACGGCGACTCCGTCGAAATCGTGCCGGCGATCGCGGGCGGCGGGGAATGAGCCCCGGTCCCGGCACGCGGGCGACGCGGGGAGGCGAGGCACGCAAGAAGGGTTTCGACGCGGTCACCCAGCCGATCGTCTGTACGGCGACGTACGCCTTCGACGACACGGCCGAGATTCGCGACCATTTCGAGGGGCGCGTCGCGCGCGAGGAGTACGGCCGCTACGGAAACCCCACCGTTCGGGCGGCCGAGAGAAAGATCGCGGAGCTCGACGGCGCCGAGGATTGCATTCTCTTCGCGAGCGGGATGGCGGCGGCGACGACCGCGCTGCTGGCCCTGTTGAAGAGCGGCCAGCACGTCGTCATGACGTCGGACTGCTACCGGAGGACGCGGCAGTTCGTGTCGAAAACGCTTCCGCGCTACGGAATCGAGCACACGTTCGTCGAGCCGGGAGACGACGGAGCTCTCGAGACGGCGATCCGGCCCGGGAAGACGCGGCTCATCCTGGCCGAGTCGCCCACGAACCCGTACCTCCGCGTGGCGGACCTGCCGCGCCTCGTCGCCCTCCGCGACCGGCATCCGGGCGTGAAGATCCTCATCGATTCCACGTTCGCGACGCCCGTCAACGAGCGCCCGCTGGAGATCGGCGTCGACCTCGTCCTCCACTCCGCCACCAAGTATCTCGGCGGCCACAACGACCTCTTGGCGGGGTCGCTCTCGGGAAGGGCGGACCTGATCTCCGGCCTGCGGGATCTGCGCGGGGTTCTCGGCGGGGTCCTCGACCCGCACGCGGCGTATCTGCTGCTCCGGGGCGTGAAGACTCTCGACCTCCGCGTGAGGCGTCAGAACGAGTCGGCTCTGCGCGTGGCCACCTGGCTGGAGTCCCACGAGCGCGTCGAGCGCGTCTTCTATCCGGGGCTGGCCAGCCACCCGGACCACGAAATCGCGAGACGGCAGATGTCCGGCTTCGGGGGCGTCGTGAGCTTCCTCGTGAAAGGGGATCTCGACGCGGCCTCGCGGTTCATCGACGCCACTCGGCTGCCCATCATCGCGCCCTCCCTCGGCGGCGTGGAGAGCCTCATCGAGCAGCCGGCGCTGATGTCCTTCTACGAGCTCACCACGGAAGAGCGGCGCGCCATCGGCATCTTCGACAACCTCGTGCGCCTCGCCGTGGGCATCGAGGATGCCGACGACCTCATCGCCGACCTCGAGCACGCGTTTTCCACGGCGGCTCGGGGATAGGAACTTGCTTTTTCGGGTTGGGGGCGAGGGGCTCTCGCGTCGACCCGCGCGAGAGAGCTTCTCGCGCTTGCGGAGATGATCGAGGATGCGCTTGATGACAGCGGGTTGGGTGATGAAGCCGACGACTCTCATTTCGCCTCCGCAGCGTAGACACACGAGGGGGTCGACTTCGTAGACGCGCCGAATAAGATCCGCCCAGCGGCGCCTGAGGGCCGCGCGGTCCGCCCCCTCAGGCGTTGGCTCCGCCATCGACGCCTCGCTCGAGACGGAGGGCTGGGGCGGCGCCTCGGCCTTGCGGCGCTCGCCCGGGGCCACGTTGGAGTAGGCGCCGTAGTAGCGGACCAAATGGCGCCTTGGGTCCGGGATCTGCACGAGGACCCGGGCCACAAACTCCATCGCGTCTATCCTCTCGCTTTCCGTCGGCTCGAGCTGGTCATGCCTCCTCTTGCGCGCGTAGAGGACCTCGTGCGAGCCGGGCGTCAAGCGTACCCGGGAGAGGCTCACCGGGGAGCGCATCATGTAGCGGACCAGCGCCTCGAGACCCTGGCTATCCCCGGCGGGCACATAGACCCGGTTGTGGACGGAGAAGCCGCTTCGCCTCCACGACAACAGCAGCTCGATCCGCTCCTGGCTCAGCAGCCCTCTTCGCCGGAGGAGGGCTGGGACCTTGTGGCGGAAGAGCTCTTGGGCCGCTGCCTCATCCACATACGGCACCAGGATCCCCTCCCCTGAAGCCGTCCAGCCTCCCCGGGAAACCAGCGCGTGGACATACGCGTGGAAGTTCGCCCTGTCGCCGAAAGTCTGGACCACCGACACCAACCCAGGCCGAAAACCCTTCTCCTCCGCGACGGCTGCCGCCATGAGCTCCTTCACGGTCTCTCTTGTGGTGTCCGTTTGTCTTGACCTTGTCGCCCAAGCAGCTGCTGCCCATTGTGATGGTTGTGCTTGGCCCCTCTGGTCCCTTGGGCCCCTTGCCCTGGGCCACGGCCGCGCCCGCCCAGGCGAAGACACTGAGCAGGACCAAGATGGCGAGAAGAGAGCGTTTCGTACGATTCATCATTTGACTCCCCTTGGGCCCTTCGGTCGTTAGACCGTCACGCGTATCCGCTCCTACGTACACAAGGGGTCGGGCGGACGTCTGATGAGCAGGCACGACAGCCGTCCTCGGGAGCCGTTGCCGGCCGTTGACCGTCCATGCAACCACGGCTTCGAGGCGGGGCCGCGCCGGCGCAGGCGAGGTACAGAGCCCTACAGCGCCAGCACCGTCTCCCCGTGCGAGAGGTACCGGTCCGCCGACCGGGCCGCAATCCTGCCTTCGCGGATGGCCCAGACGACGAGAGACTGGCCGCGCGAGATGTCGCCCGCCGCGAAGACGCCGGGGATCGACGTCATCTTGTCCTCGTCCGTCCAGACGTTGCCGCGCTCATCGACCTTGACTCCGAGCTGCTGGATCACAGGGCGCTCGGGACCGATGAAGCCGAGTGCGAGGAGGACGAGCTCGGCGGGGAGGATCTTGTCAGTGGCCGGGACCTCCCGCGGGACGAGGCGTCCGTTGTCGCCCTTGACCCATTCGACCTCGATCGCGTGAACCTCCTGGACCTGCCCGGAGTTGCCGATGAAGCGCTTGGCCGTCATCGAGTAGCGCCGCGGATCCGCGCCCCAGAGAGCGGCGGCCTCCTCCTGGCCGTAGTCCATGCGGTAGATCTTCGGCCACTGAGGCCACGGGTTGTCGCTGGCGCGCTCGGCCGGAGGACGCGGCAGGATCTCGAGCTGGACGAGGCTCTTTGCGCCGTGGCGTACGGCCGTGCCGACGCAGTCGGTGCCGGTGTCGCCGCCGCCGATGACGACGACGTTCTTGCCCTTGGCCGAGACGTAGCGGCCGTCGGCGTGGCCCGAGTCGAGGAGCGATTTGGTGCTCTGGGTGAGGAAGTCCATCGCGAGGTGGATCCCCGAGAGGCTCCGCCCTTCGATCGGCAGGTCACGCCCGTGCGTCGCCCCTCCGCAGAGGACGACGGCGTCGTACTCGTTGAGGAGGACGGAGGCCGGAATGTGCTTGCCGATCTCGGTCTTCGTGACGAAGCTGACGCCTTCGGCCTCCATCATCTTCACGCGCCGCTCGACGAACCTCTTGTCGAGCTTCATGTTCGGGATGCCGTACATGAGGAGCCCGCCGATCCGGTCGGCACGCTCGAAGACGGTGACGGAGTGGCCGGCCTTGTTGAGCTGCGCGGCCGCGGCGAGGCCCGCGGGCCCCGAGCCCACGATCGCGACGCTCTTGCCGGTCCTACTCGCGGGCGGCTCGGGCGAGATCCAGCCCTCCTCGAAGGCCTTGTCCACGATCTCGCACTCGATCGACTTGATGGTGACCGCGGGCGCGTTGATGCCGAGCGTGCAGCTGCCCTCGCAAGGGGCCGGACAGACGCGGCCGGTGAACTCCGGGAAGTTGTTCGTCTTGGCGAGGCGGATCCACGCCTCGCGCCGCTGCCCGCGCCAGGCGAGGTCGTTCCACTCGGGGATGAGGTTGTTGACCGGGCAGCCGCTCGTCATGCCGGCGATGAGGATGCCGGTGTGACAAAACGGGATCCCGCACTCCATGCAGCGGGCCGCCTGTTCCCGCAGGATCTTCTCCGGCGTTCTCTCGTGCGATTCGTCCCAGTCCTTGATGCGCGTCAGCGGCGAGCGGTCGTGCTGGGGCTCGCGCGGGTACTCGAGAAATCCGGTCGGCTTGCCCATGGTCAGTTCCCCGCGACGCGGAGGGCGTCCTTGACGTTCTGCTCGAAGGCTGCCATCTCGGCCTCCTCGTCCGAAAGACCGCGCGCGCGCATCTCGGCCTGAGCGGCCAGGACACGTGCGAAGTCGTTCGGCATTACCCGCACGAACGCGGCCAGGGCATCGTCCCACTCGGCGAGGATCCGTCCGGCGAGCGTCGACCCGGTGTACTCGGCGTGCTTTTCCACCATCCTGCGGACGATCGCGACCTCCTCGGGGTCCGAGAGCGGCGACAGGGAGACCATCTGGCGGTTGCAGCGCTTGGGGAACGTGCCGTCCCCGTCGAGGACCCACGCGAGCCCCCCCGACATGCCCGCTGCGAAGTTGCGTCCCGTGGCGCCGAGGACGACGACGCGTCCACCGGTCATGTACTCGCAGCCGTGGTCGCCGACGCCCTCCACTACGGCCGAAACCCCCGAGTTGCGGACGCAGAAACGCTCGCCCGCGACGCCCCGGATGTACGCCTCGCCGGACGTGGCGCCGTAGAACGCGACGTTACCGATCACGACGTTCGCCTCGGGGACGAAGGTCGCTTCCTTCGGAGGGAAGACGATCACTTTGCCGCCCGAGAGCCCCTTGCCGATGTAGTCGTTCGAGTCGCCCTCGAGGACGAGCGTCAGCCCGCTCGGGATGAAGGCGCCGAACGACTGGCCCGCCGAGCCGTTGAACTTGAAGAGGATCGTGTCCTCCGGCAGCCCTTTGGCGCCCCAGCGGCGCGTCAGCTCGCTTCCGGTCATCGTGCCCACGACGCGGTTCGTGTTGCGGATGGGAAGAGTCGCGCGGACAGGCCTGCCCTCGTCGAGGGCGGGCTTGGCCAGCGGTAAGAGAGTCGTGACGTCGAGCGTCTGGTCGATGTCGTGCTCCTGCGGGAAACGGCACGTCCTCTTATAGGTGCGCGGCACGGTGGGCTTGAAGAGGATGCGGCTGTAGTCGAGGTTTCGCGCCTTCCAGTGGTCGACGGCGCGCCGCATCTCGAGCCTCTCGGAGCGGCCCACCATCTCCTCGATCGTCCTGAAGCCGAGCTTGGCCATGTACTCGCGAACTTCCATGGCGACGAAGCGCATGAAGTTGACGACGTGCTCCGGGTCGCCGGCGAAGCGGGCCCTCAGGCGCGGGTCCTGGGTGGCGACGCCGACGGGACACGTATTGAGGTGGCAGACCCGCATCATGATGCAGCCGAGAACGACGAGGGGCGCCGTCGCGAAGCCGAACTCCTCGGCGCCGAGGAGTGCTCCGATCACGACGTCGCGCCCGGTCTTCAGCTGGCCGTCGACCTCGACGACGATCCGGCTCCTGAGGTCGTTGAGGACGAGCGTCTGATGGGTCTCGGCGAGGCCGAGCTCCCAGGGAAGGCCCGCGTGCTTGATGGCGGTGAGGGGGCTCGCGCCCGTGCCGCCGTCGTGCCCCGAGATCAGGACGACGTCGGCGCGGGCCTTGGCGACACCCGCGGCGATCGTTCCCACGCCGACCTCGGAGACGAGCTTGACCGAGATGCGCGCGTGATGGTTGGCGTTCTTCAGGTCGTGGATGAGCTCCTTCAGATCCTCGATCGAATAGATGTCGTGATGCGGGGGCGGGCTGATGAGCCCGACGCCGGGCGTCGAGTGACGCACCTTGGCGATCCACGGATAGACCTTCGAGCCCGGGAGCTGCCCTCCCTCGCCCGGCTTGGCCCCCTGGGCCATCTTGATCTGGAGCTCGCGCGCGTTGACGAGGTAGTGGCTCGTGACGCCGAAGCGGCCCGAGGCCACCTGCTTGATGGCGGAGTTCTTCGAGTCGCCGTTGGTCAGAGGCTCGTAGCGCGACGGGTCCTCGCCGCCCTCGCCGGTGTTCGACTTGGCGCCCAGCCGGTTCATCGCGATGGCGAGGGCCTCGTGCGCCTCCTGCGAGATGGAGCCGTAGCTCATGGCGCCCGTCTTGAAGCGGCGGACGATAGCCTCGACGGGCTCGACCTCGTCGATGGGCACCGGCTTGACGCCGGGGAGGAGGTCCATCAGGCCGCGGAGCGTCGCGAGCGTCTTCGACTGATCGTCGACGAGGCTCGAGTACTCCTTGAAGGCCTTGTAGCTCCCGCTCCGGCAGGCGTACTGCAGGCGGTAGATCGTCTCGGGGTTGATGAGGTGGAACTCGCCGTCGGTCCTGTAGTGGTACTTGCCGCCGGCGGGGAGGCTCGTGTGGACGATCGGGCGCTTCGGCGGGAAGCCCCGCTCGTGGCGCATCCGCGCCTCCCTGGCCACCGCGTCGATGCCGATGCCGCCGATGCGCGTGGAGGTCCAGGTGAAGTACTCGTCGACGAAGTCCTGCGAGAGGCCGACGGCCTCGAAGACCTGCGCGCCGTGGTAGCTCTGGATCGTCGAGATGCCCATCTTGGAGATGACCTTGACGATCCCCTTGACCGCGGCCTTGATGAACCTCTTCTCGGCGACGTCCGCCGGTCCCGGCACCATTCCCTGCCGGACCTGGTCGTGCACGGTCTCGAACGCGAGGTACGGGTTAAAAGCGCTCGCCCCGTAGCCGATGAGCGTCGCGAAATGATGCACCTCGCGGGGCTCTCCCGACTCGAGGATGAGGCCGATGCGCGTCCTCGTCCCATCGCCGATGAGGTGGTGGTGCACGGCCGAGACGGCGAGGAGCGATGGGATCGGAGCCCAGTCGGCGTCGTGCCCGCGATCCGTGAGGATCACGATGTTGTGCCCCTCGGCGATCGCCTCCGAGGTCTTCCAGCGCAGATCCTCGAGCGCCTTGCGCAGCGCGGAGCCGCCCCCAGTGGGGTCGAAGAGCATCGGGATCGTCACGGCCTTCAGCCCACGGCAGGCGGCGCTGCCGTCGAGCGCGCGGATCTTCTCGAGCTCCTCGTTGAGGAGGACGGGGTTCTTCAGCTCGAGCTGGCGCGAGCAGTCCGGACCCGGCTCGAGGAGGTTGCCCTCGGGGCCCACCGAGGTCTCCGACGCCATGATGATCTCCTCGCGGATGGCGTCGACGGGCGGATTGGTCACCTGCGCGAAGAGCTGCTTGAAGTAGTTGAACAGGGGCTGCGATCTCTCCGAGAGGACCGCGAGCGGCGTGTCGTCTCCCATCGAACCGACGGGCTCGGTGGCGTCGGTGGCCATCGGGTCGATGAGGAGCTTGACCTCTTCCGAGGTGTACCCGAAGACCTCCTGGCGCCTGAGGACCGTCTCGTGATCGGGCTCGATGACGTGAGCGGGCTTGGGCAGCTCGTCGAGCCGGACGAGGGACTGCGCGAGCCACTCGGCCCAGGGGCCGCTCCGCGCGATCCGCTCCTTGAGCTCGTCGTCCGAGATGATCCGCTTCTCCTCGGTGTCGACGAGGAACATACGGCCGGGCTGAAGGCGCCCCTTCTCGAGCACCTTCTCGGGCGGGATGTCGAGGACGCCGACCTCCGAGGACATCACGACGAGGCCGTCGTCGGTCACGTAGTAGCGGCTCGGGCGAAGACCGTTGCGGTCGAGGACCGCACCGACGCGGATCCCGTCCGTGAAGGCGATCGATGCGGGGCCGTCCCACGGCTCCATCAGGCAGGAGTGGAACTCGTAGAAGGCGCGCTTGCCTGGGCTCATCTCCTCGTGGCGGTTCCACGGCTCCGGCACCATCATCATCATCGCGTGCGGGAGCTCCCTGCCCGCCAGGACGAGGAGCTCGAGCACGTTGTCGAACATCGCCGAGTCCGAGCCGTCCGTGTCGATGACCGTCAGCACTTTGTGGAGCTCGTCGCCGAAGAGCAAGGAGCGCATCATCGACTGGCGCGCGTGCATCCAGTTGATGTTCCCGCGCAGCGTGTTGATCTCGCCGTTGTGGGAGATGTACCTGTACGGATGCGCGCGCGACCACGACGGGAAGGTGTTCGTGGAGAAGCGCGAGTGGACCATGCCGATCGCCGAGACGACACGCGCGTCGGAGAGCTCGGGGTAGTACCCCGAGAGCTGCGGCGCGTTGAGCAGCCCCTTGTAGACGATCGTCTTGTACGAGAGGCTCGGGATGTAGAAGCGCGTGCGACCCGCCGTCGAGGAGCGCGAGACCTTCTTCTCGACGAGGCGCCTGATCACGTAGAGCTTGCGCTCGAAGGCGACCTCGTCCGGGCACGACGGCCCGCGCCCGACGAAGACCATCCTGACACACGGCTGGCTGGCCTTGGCGCTCGGGCCGAGGGCCCGGTCAACCGTCGGCACGTCGCGCCATCCGATGACCGTCTGCCCCTCTTCCCTCACGACCTCTTCGAGGACGGCCTCGCACTCGACCTTGCCCCCGCCGTTGCGCGGCAGGAAGACCATCCCCGCGGCGTACTCGCCGTGCCCCGGCAGCTCGATTCCCTTATCCCTCATCGCATCCGCGAGGAAAGCGTGCGGCGTCTGGATCAGGATCCCGGCGCCGTCGCCGGTGTCCTTCTCGGCGCTGCAGGCGCCGCGATGCTCGAGGTTGCAGAGCACGGTGAGGGCTTTCTCCACGATGTCATGGGAGGCGCGGCCGGCGACGTCGACGACGAAGCCGAATCCGCAGGCGTCGTGCTCGTAGCGGGGATCGTAGAGGCCTTGGGGTGAGGGATAGCCGTCGTCGTCCAAGGTCACCTTCGCTCCCGGGTCTCGGGCCCGGTAAAACGGGGGAGTTTCCTCTTCCTGGAGGCGACCGTCAAGCCCGGCCGGCTTTCGCGGCTTTCGCGCGCGACTCTCGCATGGCTCCCTCGCCGGCGCTTATCATGCCTCTTCGGACCCACCGGGGAGCGCATCATGTAGCAGACCAGCGCCTCGAGACCCTGGCTATCCCCGGCGGGCACATAGACCCGGTTGTGGACGGAGAAGCCGCTTCGCCTCCACGACAACAGCGGTCGTAGCTCTTCCCATCCTGCGTCGGTCTGGAGAACAAATCTTCCCCGGCGATCAATGAAAAAAGAGAACCAAAACTCCGGACTGCCAAATCACGGGGTTACCTTTTCAGTGTCTCGACGATCCCCTCCCGGGTTACCTTTCTGAAATGGCGACGCTCCTGAAGGAAATGTTCGAGAAGCGGGCGGACACGGCCACGCTGGAGGCGGCACTGGACCGGTCGCTGGTCCCGGACGAAGCTGAGCTCCAAAAGATCATGCGGTATTCGAGCTATCTGTCACGCCAGGAAGAGCGATACGTCGAGATGCTGCTGAAGCTGCAGGAAGTACGGCGTGAGCGGGAGAGGGAGGGTCACATCTAGGGATCACCAAAGAAGACTATTTCTGCGAAACGAACCCACCGGAATCGATTGCCGAAATCGCCGTCGGCGGGCCGACATCGGTCGAGGCCTAGCTTTCGCCGAGAGATCCAACCGACCGGAGCGCCTTGGCGACGGTTTTGTCCGTGACGCCCAGGTGACGGCCGATCGCGGATAGGCTGAGCCCCAGGCTGCGCAGGCGCCTCGATTCCAGGGCGATTCGCCGGTACGCGGGGATGACCGCCTCAAACAGGGCCGCCTGGAACGGGATCTCTCCGGCGGTTCGAATTCTTTGCGAACGTGTCCACCAACTCTCATCCACTCACGTCACCCAGCCTGCTGAAAAGACGCGATCTCGACATCTGCCGAATTCGCGTCGG
>DASUAD010000091.1:0-2254 GCA_035763965.1 Thermoanaerobaculia bacterium
ACGATGGGGTGGCAGCCCCCCATCGAGCAGGCGGTCCTGGGGGAGCGTTTGAAGCGCGAGTACCAGATCCGGGGACGCGCGGTGCTCGAGAGCTGCTCGACGTGTCACAGATGAAGAGCCTCCCGGTTCATCCCGAAGCGCCGCACCTCACTCCCTCGACCGTCCTGCCGGGAGAGAAGCGGGCTGAGGGGCCGGTCGACGGCCTCGATCGCCGCGATCTCTTCAAGTACCTCGGCGCCTCTCTCGCGCTCGCGGGAGCGACCGCCTGCACGCGGCAACCCGTCGAAAAGATCGTGCCTTACGTCCGCCAGCCCGAGGAGATCGTCCCGGGCAAGCCCCTCTTCTTCGCGACGGCGATGACCCTGGGAGGCCTCGCCACCGGTCTCCTCGTCGAGAGCCACATGGGTCGGCCCACCAAGGTCGAGGGCAACCCGCTCCACCCGGCGAGTCTCGGCGGAACCGACGCGTTCGCGCAGGCGGCCGTGTACTCGCTCTACGACCCGGATCGCCTGCGGACGCTCGTTCACCTCGGCGAGATCCGGCCCTGGTCCGCTTTTCTCGGGGAGATGCGGCTCGTCCTCGAGGAGGAGCGCGCGAGGCGCGGCGCCGGCCTCCGGGTCCTGACCGAGACCGTGTCTTCGCCGACGCTCGCGCGGCAGCTCGCCGAGCTCCTGGCCGTGCTTCCGGCCGCCCGCTGGCACCAGTGGGAGCCGGTGTCGCGCGACAACGCCGTCAACGGCGCGAGGATGGCGTTCGGAACGCCGGTCAACACGATCCATCGGCTGCAGGACGCGGACGTGATCCTCTCGCTGGACGCGGACTTCCTGGGCTGCGGGCCGGCGCAGGCGCGTCTCGCCCGGGAGTTCGCGGCGCGCCGCCGGGAAGCCGCCTCGGGCGGCGCGATGAACCGCCTCTACGTGATCGAGAGCGGCATGTCCGCCACCGGCGCGCGCGCCGACCACCGCCGGCCGCTGAAAGCCGCCGACGTCGAGGCCTTCGCGCGTTCGGTCGCGACGAAGCTCGGTGGCGGCGCCCCCTCGGGCACGGCGGAGTCCGGCGGGCGCTTCGCCGCCGATCCGCTCGTGCGGGCGCTCGCCGCCGACCTCGTGCGACACCGGGGCCGCAGCGTCGTCATCGCCGGAGACGGGCAGCCGCCGGCGGTCCACGCGATTGCGCACGCCATGAACGGAATGCTCGCGAACGCGGGACGGACGGTCGTCTATACCGACCCGATCGAGGCGAACCCGGAGGACCAGCTCGAGTCGGTCCGCGCGCTCGTCGCCGACATGCACGGCGGCGCGGTCTCGACGCTGCTCGTCCTGGGCGGAAACCCCGTCTTCACCGCGCCGGCGGACCTGAGGTTTCGCGATGCCCTCCGGAAGGTCGCCCGCCGGGTCCATCTCTCCCTCGAGGCCGACGAGACCTCCGTCGAGTGTCAGTGGAACGTCCCCGAGGCGCACTTCCTCGAGGCGTGGAGCGACGCGCGCGCGTTCGACGGCACCGCGTCCATCGTTCAGCCGCTCGTCGCCCCGCTCTACGGCGGCAAATCCGCGCACGAGGTGCTCGCCGCGCTTTCGGAGCAGCCGGAGAAGTCCGCATACGACCTCGTGCGCGAGACGTGGAGCGGACGCCTGCCGGGCAACTTCGAGGAGGCATGGCGGCGGGCGCTCCACGACGGCGTGATCCATGGGACCGCGCTTCCGCTCCGGGCGCTCTCTTCGGCTGCGCTGCCGGCGGCGGAGGCGGGGATCGCGAGCGGCCTGGAGATCACGTTCCGGCCGGATCCCACGATTCACGACGGCCGATTCGCGAACAACGGATGGCTGCAGGAGCTGCCGAAGCCCGTGACGAAGGTGACGTGGGACAACGTCGCCGCGGTCTCGCCCTCGACGGCCGGAAAGCTCGGGGTCGGGAACGACGACGTCCTCGAGCTCTCGATTTCCGGGCGAAGCGTCCGCGGTCCGGTGCGGATCGTCCCCGGGCATCCGGAAGGCTCGATCGGCGTGACGTTCGGGTACGGCCGCACGCGAGCGGGCCGGCTCGGCTCGAACACCGGTTTCGACGCCTACTCGATCCGCTCGTCTAACGCGCTCTGGCATTCGAGCGCGCTGGACGTCCGGAAGCTCGACGCGCAGTGGCCGGTCGCCGTGACCCAGGAGCACCACTCGATGGAGGGAAGGCACCTCGCGCGCTCGGTCGCCTCGCAGGAGCTCGAGCGGAACCCCGGCGCCGTCCAGGAGATGGGCGAAGCGCC
>DASUAD010000092.1:0-2122 GCA_035763965.1 Thermoanaerobaculia bacterium
ATCTTCGCGACCGGCGGGTGCTCGATGTTGACGATGGCATTGCGGCCGGCGACCTCGAACCAACCGGACAGGATGTGGACGGGCTCGTCCGCGGAGAGCGAGTCGTCGCGCGTGTGATCGCGAACCAGAAAAACCGACAGAAAAGCGAGCGCCACGGCGGCCGCGGCCGTCGCTGCGCGCCGATTCACCGGAGGTTCGCCGCCGCCTGTGTCAGGCCGGCCGCTCCTCCGCGGCCGGTTCCCGCGAAGCCGCTTCTCCTTCTTCACGCGGGGTGGCGGCGGGGGCCGGCCGGAGGGGCCGCGGCCCGAAGGAGTGTCTGACGAGAGCTCCGAGCGCCGAAAACCCGTCCTTCAGCCGGATCTTCTTTCCCTCCGCCATCGAGCGCCCGAAGTAGGAGATCGGAACCTCGAAGATCCGGAAACCGGCGCGTGCGACCTTCACCGTGAACTCGGCGTCCACTCCGAAGCGCTTCGATTCGAGATCGAGCACCGGCACGACGCGGCGATGAAACGCCTTGTAACAGGTCGCCATGTCGGTCAGGTTCAGGTTAGTGAACACGTTCGAGATGAGCGTCAGGAGCTGATTACCGACCGTGTGCCAGAAGAACTGGACGCGGCGTTCGGAGCTTCCGAAGAACCGGGAGCCGTAGACGACGTCGGCCCGCCCGGCCTCGATCGGCCGAAGCAGCACCGGATACTCCGACGGGTCGTACTCGAGGTCCGCGTCCTGGATCACGAGAATGTCGCCCCGAGCCTGATCCATCGCGGTGCGCACCGCGCGGCCTTTGCCGAGGTTCCGCGGGTGAAGGATCACCCGGACCCCCTCCCGTCCGTCCCAGCGCTTCAGGATTTCGCGCGTGCCGTCGACCGACCCGTCGTCGACCACCAGGACTTCCTTCTCGATCGGCACCCGAGTGACGAGGCGGAGGATCTCGTCGATCGTGCGGGCTTCGTTGTATGCGGGGATCAGGACGGAGAGCTTCACGCTGCCACCATGATACGGCGCGGTCAACCCCTCACCCTGTCTCCCCGAGAGAGAGGGGGTAACCGTCCCGTATCATGAAGTGGATGGCATCGAGGCGAGCCGTGTTCCTCCTCGGCCTCGCCATCGGTCTCGCTCTGGGGATCGCCCTCCGCCTCGGGACCTATCGTCAGCTCCACGACGGCTCGCGCACGAGGGCCGTGTCGAGCGACGACTACTACCACCTGCGGCGCGCCCGGTTCGCGGTCGCGCACTTCCCGCGCACGATCCTCTTCGATCCCCTCATGAACTTTCCGCGCGGAGGCGTGGCCATCTGGCCGCCGCTCTTCGATCTCGCGCTCGCGGCGCCCTCCCGCCTGCTCCACGGAGCGGGCGCCCCGGCGGTCGCCCTCGAGCGGGAGGCGGCGTGGGTGCCGCTCGCGTTTGCCGCCGGAACGATCGCCCTCGCCGGTTTTCTGGCGCGGCGGCTGTACGGAGCGTCGGCGGGGATCGCCGCCGCGCTCTTCGTCGCGCTTTCTCCGGGCCACATTCTCTGGTCGCAGTACGGACACGTCGAGCAGCACGTCGCCGAGTCCTTCTTCGGTCTCCTCGCGCTTTTCGCGTACCTCGCGAGCCGCGAGCACCCATCGGCGCCCGGAAACGCAAGGCGGGAGGCGCTCGCCGGGCTGACTCTCGCGCTCGCGGTGCTCGCCTGGCAGGGGGCGATCTACTGGGGCGCGATCTTCGCCCTGGCTCTCTTCTTCGAATCGCTCGCGACCCGTACCCTCGTCTTTCGTGCCGCAGTTCTGACGCTCGCTCTCCCGGCCGCGCTCGTCGCCGCCGCGACAGCCGCATGGACGCGCGGCGTCGAGATGCCCTTCACCTACGTCTCCTTCGGGCTCTTTCAACCGCTGTTTCTCGCGGCGCTCGCCGCCGGCGTCGTCCTCCTGGACACGGCGATCGGGGGCGCCCGTCGCAGCATCCCGCGAAACGGCCTTCTCCTCCGGGCGGCGTTTCTCGCGGCGACCCTGCTCGTCGTTCTCCCCTTCGCGCGAGAGATCGCCGGCAGCTTCGCCGGAGGAATCGGATACGTCGCCGGACGGACGAAGGAGGCCTCCGGCTCCGCCGGATACGTGTCGTATCCGAGCGCGTGGCTGAAGGG
>DASUAD010000093.1:0-3078 GCA_035763965.1 Thermoanaerobaculia bacterium
TCGCGGTCGAGCGAAATCGGGAGATCGTGCCGAAGGCGGCCTACGACTCGGCGCTTCTCGAGGAGAACGACGCGCTCGAGGTCGTCGAGTTCGTGGGTGGAGGATAAAGGTCGCTCTCGCTCGCTCGCGATCTGGCTTCGCCACCGGCGGTCGGCTCGCCAGGCCGGGCTCGACCGACCGCCTGATCCCTCGCTCGCTCCCGCTCCCGCGGCGCGAGGCTCCTCCGTCGATTACCTCCGGAGACTCCTCGCGCCGCGAATCCAGATACCCGATGCGAACGCTTGCCGTGTTCGACCCGATCGTCTATTCTCCGCGTCCCGGTGGGCCGCTAGCTCAATTGGTAGAGCAAGAGACTCTTAATCTCTAGGTTGTAGGTTCGAGTCCTACGCGGCTCACCAGCTTCCATTCCTCTCCTCCCGAGATGACGGGACCTCGTGGGATAGCATTTTCCGCAGTGCCGCTCCCCGGACAGGAACCCGCGCCGACGGTTCTCGTGGTCGACTACGACGCGGATCTGACCGCAGTCTTCCGCGACGTGATCGAGCAGGAAGGCTTTCGGGTCGTGACGGCGCCCGACTCTGACCGGGCGTTCGAGCTGCTCGAGTCCGGCGAGACGCCGTGTTTGATCCTGCTCGACCTGACGCTGCCGGCCAGGGACCTCGAGAAATTCCGCCGCCGGCAGCTCGCGCTTCCCCGTATCGCGCAGATCCCGGTCGTCGGTTTTTCGGACATCACCGGCGAGGAGAGGGAGGCCCGGCGGCTGGCGCTCTCCTTCGTCCTCCGGAATCCCGTGAACCTCCACCAGGTTCTCGAGACGGTCGCGCACTACTGCTCCGACCCCGACCACATCGATTTCTCGCCCCGGGAGAGCTCCACGATCGGCTGAGAGAGACGGGATGGTCTCGCGCGGCAGCGTCGTCGCCGTGCACAGATCTTGCAAAAAGGCGCGGTCACCGAATGACTGGGCGCGTACTGGTGGTGGAGGACGACCGGAATCTGCGGGAGAGCATCTGTGCGGTTCTCGAGGATGCCGGCTATGCGTCGCGGCCGGCGGAGAACGGCGAGGTCGCGCTCGAGCGTGCGCGCGAGGAGCGCCCGTGCGTGATCCTCCTCGACCTCATGATGCCGATCATGAACGGCTGGGAGTTCCGTTCCGAGCAGCTCCGGGATCCGAATCTCGCGTCGATCCCGGTCGTCATCATGACCGCGGACGGGCGCGCCGCGGACAAGGCGCGCACGCTCCACGCCGACTACTTGAAGAAGCCGGTTCACCTGAACCTGCTTCTCGAGCTCGTCAACGACTACTGTGGGACGTAAAGCGCTCTCCGCCGCGCTCTTCGTCGCGCTGGCGGTCCCGGCATTCGCCGGGCCACCGGTCCGACCCGTCGCCGAGCAGACGAAGATCGACTTTCTCCTCGGCGAGGTGAAGGCTTCACCCGCGACCTTCATCCGCAACGGCCGGGAGTACCCGGCGGGCCGCGCCGCGTCCCACCTTTCGACCAAGCTCAAATTCGCGGGTCGACGCGTGCAGAGCGCGAGACAGTTCATCGTCGGCATCGCCTCGCACTCCGAGGAATCCGGAAAACCCTACGAGATCCGCTGGCCGGACAGGAGGCGCGAGGCGCTGGCCAAATGGCTCCTCGAAAGACTCGAGTTCTACGAGAGGGAAAACGTACCGGGCGTACCGAGCCCGCACTAGCAGCTATCCTTCTCCGGCTTGATCTCGTCTTCCAAAGCGCCAGGCCCGAGCCGGCGGGCTCTGCTCCTCACGGCGGGGCCGGCGGCCTGGCTCATACTCCGCCTGGCGGCGCACGAGGCGCTCCCTCCCGCCGCGGCGAACGTCCTCGGCCTCACGGGTTGGATGGCGATCTGGTGGATCGGAGAGCCCGTTCCGCTCGGTGCGACGTCGCTCCTGCCGCTCGTCCTCTTTCCCCTGCTCGGCGTCGCGTCCGCGAGAGAAGCGGCCACGCCTTACGCGAACGAGCTCGTCTTCCTCTTCCTCGCCGGTTTTCTTATCGCGGCCGCGCTCGAACGGTGGAACGCGCATTCGCGGCTCGCGTACGCGATCGTGCTCGGCGTGGGTGGAGGAGGACGCCGCGTCGTCTTCGGGGTAATGCTGGCGACCGGCTTCATCTCCATGTGGATCTCGAACACGGCCACCGCCGCCATGATGTACCCGATTGCACTCGCGGTCGGAGCCCTGTTCGGATCGGGGCGCGCGGCGGACGAGGGCCGTACGGCGCTCATGCTCGGAGTCGCTTACTCCGCTTCGATCGGCGGCATCGGGACCCTCATCGGAACGCCTCCCAACCTGATCTTCGCGGGCGTCGCGAAAGAGCTCACGGGCACCGACGTCGGCTTCGCCCGGTACATGCTCATCGGCGTACCGATCGTCGTCGTTCTCCTGCCCCTCTGCTGGCTCCTCCTCGTCGTCGTTCTCTTCCGTCGAAAGGTCGACCTCGGCGCGGAGGCCCGCCGGACGCTCGTCGAGCGCCGGTCCCGACTCGGCCCCCTGCGCGGCGGCGAGGCGCGGACGATCGCCGTCTTCCTGCTGACGGTTGCCGGATGGCTCCTGCGCGAGCGTAAGGAGATGGGCGCTTTCACCGTGCCGGGTCTCGCGGACATCGCTCCCGGACTCTCGGACGCCTCCGTCGGCCTCGCGGGTGCACTCCTCCTCTTCGTCGTGCCGGACGGGTCGCCCCGGCCGTCGGGCCGACCGCTGCTCACGTGGCGGGAGGCGAAGGAAATCCCGTGGGAAGTCCTCCTTCTCTTCGGAGGGGGACTCTCGCTCGCCGCCGCGATGGAGTCGAGCGGACTCGCGCGCTGGCTGGGGAGCCGCATGGGTGGGCTCTCGGGAGAGCCGCCGGTCGTGGTCTACGCCGGTCTGGCGGCGCTCGTCCTCCTCCTCTCGGAGCTCGCCTCGAACACGGCGGTGGCCGCCATGGCAATGCCGATCGCCGCCTCCCTCGCGCCCGCGGTCGGGCAGCCGCCGCTCGCGCTCATGCTCGTCGGCGCGCTTGCCGCGTCCGCCGGCTTCGCGCTACCGGTCGCGACGCCGCCCAACGCGATCGTGTTCGG
>DASUAD010000094.1:0-3436 GCA_035763965.1 Thermoanaerobaculia bacterium
CGGACACACGAGGTTTCCCACGTTCTCGATCATCACGAGCGAGCGCGGCGGCGGATCGAGGCGGCGCAGGGCTTCGCGGACCATTTCGGCGTCCAGGTGGCAGCCGCTGCCGGTATTGATCTGAACGGCGCGGCCGCCGGCGGCCCGGATCCGCTCCGCGTCACGGAGGGTCTCCTGGTCCCCTTCGATCACCGAGATCGGCAGGGTCGCTCCGAGGTCCCGGATCGTCCGCTCGAGGAGCGTCGTCTTGCCCGAGCCGGGGGAGCTCGTCAGGTTGAGCGCGACGACCTTCCGCCCTTCGAGCCAGCCCCGGTTCCTTTCCGCGAGCTCATCGTTCTTCGCGAGCAGGTCCTCTTCGAGGCGGAGAGTCCGCGAAGACCGCTGCGGCCGGAAACCGGTCGCCTCGACTTCCCGCGCGCGATCGCGTGCGGTTTCGCCGTGGTCGTGGCCGTGCTCGTGGGGGTGTCCGTGCGGGTGCACGTGTGCCTGTCCCTGGGGGTGGTCGTGGCCGTGCCCGTTGCCGTGCGAATGGAGCTCCGCGGACACGATCCCGGGGCCGCTGACAGTCGCGACCGCTCCGTCGGAACAGCCGCAGGTCGTGCACATCACTCCACCTCCATCTCGCGGATCCGGAGCTCCCGCCCGCCCCGGACCTCCAGGTTCGCGCTCCCGCAGGCGCAGAGCGCGAAGAAGTCCTCGATCTCGACCTCCCGGTTGCAGTCGCGGCAGAACGCCCGTCCGGGAGGCTCGACGATCTCGAGCGTCGCTCCGTCGAGCGAGGTGCCCCGCGTGCAGACGTCGAAGCAGAAGCGAACGGAGTCGGCGACGACGCCGGAGAGCTTTCCGATCTCGAGCGAGACGCGCATCACCCGGGAGCCCCCGGCGTGTTCGGTGACGGCCTCGACCAGACTTTCCGTGATCGCCAGTTCATGCATCAGTCGGCCATGCCCTTTATCAGGCAGCGGAAAGCGGCCCGCCATGATGCAAACTGCTCAGGCCGGCGATCGGGTCGCCGGGGCCATCGGACCGGCTAGCGCGCGTTCTCGGCGGGAAGGTCGGAGTCGCCGGCGGCGCCATCGCGGCGGGCCCCTTTCACCAGGCGCTCCACGGCCCGATCGAGCCACGCCGATCGGTCCACGAGCACCATGATCGCGAGGCCGAACGCCCCGCCCGCGAGAACGTCGCTCACGAAGTGCGAGCCGGTCAGAACCCGCCCCCCCGCGAGCGCGAGCCATAACGCGGCCGCGGCGGGCCAGGCCCGCGGAAACGAGAGGCAGATCGACGCGGCGACCGCCCCGGCGATCACGGCGTGACCCGAAGGGAAGCTCGCGAAGCGGTAGCCGACCTGGAAGAAATGAAAACCCCAGACACCGTCGTCGAGAGCGCGCGGCCGCGCCCGACCCGCGAGGAGCTTCACGAGGTTCGCGGCGAGCCCCGCGAGAGCGATTGCCGCCGCCGACTTCAATGCCCACCGGGCGACCCCATGTTTTTTCCGCACGATCGCGGTCACGGCGATGACGGCGACGACGCAGAGCCAGTAAACCCCCTCGCCGAGCCCGGAGAGCCGGCGCGCCGCGTTCGCCCACGAGCGCGGCAGGTGGAACGCCCAGCCCGCGACCGGCCGGTCCCAGAAGACGTAGCTCGCCGCGGCCAGGGCGAGCATGACGGCCGCCGCGAGAAGGAGCCGGTTGCCGGTCGACCGGCGCGCGGGCGGCATCGTGCCGAGCATAGCAGCGCAGCACGCGGGGAGTCCGTCGCGCCGGACCCGGTAGACTTCGACGAATTGGACGTTCCTGCCAGAGATCTCGCGGTCCTCTTCCGCTCGCGCCATCCTCTCGTCGTGTGCGAGACAGTCGAGGAGACACGCTTCGAAGGGTTGGTGCGCGGCGTCGCGGCGGAGCTCGGCTTGCCGGTCTCGACTTGGAGCGCGGCGAGCGGCCTCTCACCCTCGCATCCGACCGACGCGCCCCGGACCGCCGATCTCTCCTTCGCGCTGAAGCTGATCCGCGCGAGCCGGGGAGACGGCGTCTGGCTCCTGAAAGACCCGCAGGCGCACCTCGAGAACGCCGGCGCCCTGCGGGCGTTGCGCGAGACCGCGCAGGAGTTCGCGGGCTCGGCGCGGACGATCGTCCTCGTCGGCCCGCTCCTCCCCTCCAAGCCGGAGCTCGAGGACCTCGAGGTTCGTTTCGAGTTCGCGCTGCCGGGGCGCGACGAGTTGAGAAGGCTCGTGGCCGGCCTCGCCCGTCGGACGACGCTCGAGAATCCGACGCCACGTGTCACGCTTTCGGCCGCCGAGCTCGAATCGCTCGTGTCCGACCTCGAAGGTTTGACGATGTTCGAGGCCGAGAGGTCGCTCGCGCGCGCGGTCGTCGAAGACGGAATGCTCGATGCGACCGACCTCCCCCGGATCCGTCGGACGAAGGAGACGCTCATCGGCGGCGGCGGGATCCTCGAGCTCATCGCGGCGCCGGAGGGCTTCGATCGCGTCGGCGGGCTCGCGCGGCTGAAGAAGTGGGTCGAGACGCGAAAGGCCGGCTTCCTCGCGTCGGACGGCCTCCTCGACCCGCCGCGGGGTCTGCTGCTGCTCGGCGTCCAGGGTTGCGGGAAAAGCCTCGCGGCCAAGGCGATCGCGGCCTCCTGGAACGTCCCGCTCGTCTCGCTCGAAGCGGGACGCCTCCTCGCTCCTTACGTCGGCGAGTCGGAGCGCAACCTCCGCGAGGCGTTGAGACGCGTCGAGCGGATCGCGCCCTGCGTGCTCTGGATCGACGAGATCGAGAAGGCGTTCGTGTCGGCGCGGTCAGCGGAGTCGGACGGCGGCGTCTCGCAGCGGCTCCTGGGCGCCCTCCTCACCTGGATGCAGGAGAGGCGCCGGCGGGTGTTCCTGGTGGCGACGTGCAATTCGGTCGAGGAACTTCCTCCCGAGCTCATGCGCAAGGGACGCGTCGACGAAGTCTTCTTCGTGGACCTGCCGGGCGCTCCCGCGCGCGCCGAAATCTTCCGGCTGCACCTCGCCAAACGCGGGGAGGAACCCCCGCGGTTCGATCTCGCGAAGCTCGGCGGGGCGTCGGAGGGTTTCTCCGGCGCCGAGATCGAGCAGGCGGTCGTGTCGGCTCTCTACGAGGCGCGGGCCGCGGGGCTGCCGCTCGACGGGGCGGCACTCCTCGTCGCCCTGCGCTCGACGCGGCCGCTCTCGGTCGTCCGCGCGGAGGAGGTCGCCGCGCTGCGCTACTGGGCGGCGGGAAGGTGCGTGCCGGCGGACTGAACGTCGCGCTCGCTTGTTCGGGACCTACGGACGCACCGGCGAGCGGCTCGCCATATCCGGCTCGACCGAGCGCCTGCTATGAAAACGCAGGACATTAGGCCGCTTTCTCCACGGTGACCCTCAGGCCGAGTGCCTCGAGCTTGCGAATGAGCCGGTTCTTGTGCGCGTCGGCGT
>DASUAD010000095.1:0-6805 GCA_035763965.1 Thermoanaerobaculia bacterium
ACCGCTCTTTCGAGCGGAAACGGCTTCTGACCCCTTTCGACGATTTCGAACACGTGTTCCGGCTGATCGGGCTTTCGCCCAACTAGCTTTAACACGCCGGCGTCTGCCCCGATTCTCTCTTTCGGTCGAGCCCGCCCGGGCCTCCGGGGTCCGGAGCCTGGAACACGGGGCTCCAGCGGTTGCGGGAGGGACGTTCTTCTGATAAACAGAGACGGCTCTCGATGAAATGGAGGCGGGCGCAGGCCCGCTTTTTTGTTCCCTGAGAGCCGGAGAAATGGAGCCGCTACGAGCCGAGACGACGGAAGAGATTGCCGCAATCGCCCGCGAGAAAGGGTGCCGCCTGCTCGCGATCGAGCCCTCGGGCGGTGGACGAGCATCGACCCTGCGCATCGTTCTGGAGCGGGCGGACGGGACCCCGGTAACCATCGAGGAGTGCGAGGCGGTATCGCGCGAGGTGTCGACCGTTCTCGACGCCTCGAACGAGATCTCTCACGCGTACACGCTCGAGGTCTCGTCGGCGGGTCTCGACCGGAAGCTCTACTCGGTCGACGACGCGCGTCGGTTCGTGGGGCGCCGGTTGCGGGTCCGAACGGAGTCGCCGGTCGTGCCCGAATCCGCGGATCCGTCGAGGGAGACCGCGGGAAGTCGCAATCTGCGCGGAAGGCTCGACAGTGTCGACGGTGACGTGCTCCGTGTCGTTGATGAGGAGAATCGCAAAATCTATAATGTCCGTTTCGGCGATATTCGGCAGGCACGTCTGGAATTCGAGTGGCCGGAGCGCCGCGGTGGCCGCTGAGGAGTAGTCGAGGCACATGAACATCGATCCGTCGGTGATCCGACAGGTCTCGCGGGAGAAAGACATCGACGCCGAGAAGATGTTCGGCGCGCTCGAGGAAGCCATGTCCTCGGCTGCGAGAAAGTTCTACCACGACAAAGCCATGGTGACGCTGATCGACCGGCAGACCGGCGCGATGACCGTCTACTCGCCGCGCACGGTGGTCGAAGAGCTCGACACGGAATCCGAGGAGCCGCCGCCCCAGATGCTGCTCGAAGAGGCGCAGGCGCTCGTGAAGAAGCACGGAACCCGCGGGGAAGTCCGGGTTCTGCGCCCCGGCGCGGAGGGCGAGCCCCCCGTCGAAGTCGACGACGTCCGGCTCGGCGACGAAGTGCGCGTCTACCGCGAGACGGTCGGCCTCGGCCGGATCGCGGCGCAGACCGCCAAGCAGGTCCTCTATCAGAAGGTCCGCGAGGCCGAGCGCGACAACATCTACAACGAGTACTTCCCCAAGGTCGGCGAGCTCATGAGCGGCACGGTGAAGCGGTTCGAGCGCGGCGACATGATCGTCGACCTCGGCAAGACCGAGGCGATCATCCCGCGCGACCAGCAGTCGCGCGCGGAGCGCTACGGCCAGGGTGAGAGGATCCGCTCGATCCTCTACGACGTCCACAAGAACCCGAAGGGCCCGCAGCTCGTCCTTTCGCGCACCGACCCGCGGCTCCTGATCCGCCTCTTCGAGATGGAAGTGCCCGAGATCTACGACGGCACCGTCGTCATCAAGGGCGCCGTCCGGCAGCCGGGCGAGCGCGCGAAGGTCGCCGTGCGGTCGCGCGAGCGCGACGTCGATCCGGTCGGCGCCTGCGTCGGCATGAGGGGAAGCCGCGTCCAATCGATCATGCGCGAGCTGCACGGCGAGAAGATCGACGTGATCCTCTACTCCGACGACCTGATCACGTTCGCGCAGAACGCGCTCGCGCCGGCGAAGATCACGCGGGTGTCGCCGATCCACCACGAGGACGGATCGATGAGCCTCGACTGCGTCGTCGAGGACGATCAGCTGTCGCTCGCGATCGGGAAAAAGGGGCAGAACGTGCGGCTCGCCTCCGCGCTGATCGGGTTGAAGATCGAGATCAAGGGCGAGACCGAGGTCAAAGGTGAAGTTGCCGAGGCACTGACCCGGATGCTGCAGGCGTCGCGTCTGCGTCAGATCGCGGTCGCCGAGATCCCGGGAGTGACCGCGAAGGTGGCCGAGAAGCTCGCGGCCGCGGGCGCCGAAACGCTCGCCGACGTTCTCGAGAAGAGCGCGGCCGAGCTCTCGGGAATCCCGGGAATCGGCGAAGCCACGGCCGAGAAGATCCTCGAAGCCGCCCGGGCGGCGGAGGAAGAGGTCCGCAATCCGCAGCCCGTCGAGGCAATGGCCGAGGAAGAAGGCGAGATCCCGGGGGAAGAGTCGGGCCCGGGATCCGGTCAAGAAGAGGGCGAACCGTCCCAGCCGGCAGAAGAGACGATCGTTCAGGAGTAGTCGAGACCGATGGCGAAGATCCGGGTGGAAGAGCTGGCCGCGCAGATGGGAGTGGGGACTAAGGAAGTCCTCTTTCTCCTCCAATCGATCGGCGTCGACGTGAAGTCGCCGCAGGCGGCGCTCGATGAATCGACCGTCCTCGCGATCCTCCAGGGCAAGACGCACGCCCCGAAACAGCTGATCGTTCGCGACACCGAGTCGAAAGCCTTCCGTCCGCAGAAGAGCGCGCTCTCGCGGATCAAGGTCGTCCAGAAGAGCGCCGCCCCGGCCGCTCCGGCGCAACCCGAGCAGGAGCCGGAACCGCCGCCCGCGCCGGCCCGCCCCGCGCCGCCGCCGCCTCCGCCCCCGGTGTCGGCGCCCGCGCCGGTCGCCGAGGAGAAGGCTGCTCCGCCCGAGCCGGCTCGCACCGCCGTCGTTCCGCCCGAGCCCGAGCCGGAAGTGGCCCCTCCGCCAAAGCCCCCGCTCCCCCGCAAGATCGTTCTGCCGCCGCCGCGACCGCCCGCGGGCCGGCCAATGGGTCCCGCCGCGGGCATGGTGCGTCCGGGTGCTCCCCGGCCGACGGGACCCGCCCGGCCGATGGGGCCCGCCGCGGGGATCGCCCGGCCGATGGGTCCGGCCTCGGGGCCGTCGGGACGGCCCGGGCCCTCCGTCTACCGGCCGACTCCGGGAGGACCCGGAATGCGCCCGTCCGGCATGCCGCCGCGTCCGGGCGGACCGGCAGGCCGGGGCGCCCCGCTCGGAAGACCAATGGGTCCGGGACGCGCCGCCGCTCCTCCACCCGTGGCCGAGCGGGGGCCTGCCAAGCGCAAGAAGGAAGACGAGAAGGAGACGAAGAAACCCGCAGCCAAGCGCGGCGCGAAGCCGAAGATCACTGTCGCCGACGAGGTCGATCTGCGCGAGTTCGTGGGCGCGTACGAAGAAGACACGTATTCGGACATCTCCCTGCCGCTGATCGAGAAGGGCGAAGGGGTGGAGGTCGAGGCGGAGACCCCGTTCGAGGCGAAGCCCGTCTCCAAGTCCGCGATGCGGCGCGCCGCGAAGTCGACGCGCGCACACGACTCCGGAAAGCTGCTCGAGTTCAAGAAGCCGATGCCGACGGGACCGATCTTCCTGTCCGAAGGGGTCACCGTCAAAGAACTGTCCGAGAAGCTCGGCGTCCTCGCCAAGGACATTCAGCGTCTCCTCATGTCGCGCGGGGTGCTCGCGACGGTCAACCAGACGCTCGACGCGCCGACGGCGATCCAGATCGCCAAGGAAGTCGGGGTCGAGGCGGCGGTCGTCTCCTTCGAGGAAGAGCTCGAGCTCGCGAAAAGCGGCGCCGAAGCGGCGCAGACAGAGACGGCGGCCGCCGTCGCGCGCGTGCCTCGGGCTCCCGTCGTCACCGTGATGGGCCACGTCGACCACGGGAAGACGTCGCTGCTGGACGCGATCCGTCAGACGAAGGTTGCCGAGGGCGAGGCCGGCGGGATCACGCAGCACATCGGCGCGTACCGGGTCGAGATCCACGGCCGGCCCATCGTCTTCCTCGACACGCCGGGCCACGAGGCGTTCACCTCGATGCGCGCCCGGGGAGCCAAGGCGACCGACATCGTCGTTCTCGTCGTGGCGGCGGACGACGGCGTCATGCCGCAGACGATCGAGGCGATCAATCACGCTCGGGCCGCCAAGGTCCCGATCGTCGTCGCGATCAACAAGATCGACAAACCGAATGCCAACCCGGACCGCGTCCGCAAGGAGCTCGCCGATCAGGGCGTGCTTCTCGAATCCTGGGGCGGCGACGTTCCCTCCGCCGAGATCTCCGCCCTGAAGAAGCAGGGGATCGAGCAGCTGCTCGAGCTCATCCTGATCGTCGCCGACCTCCAGGAGCTCTCGGCGCCGGTCGCCGAAGAGTCCCGCGGCGTCGTTCTCGAAGCGCGCCGGGAGGCGGGCCGCGGGAACGTCGCGACGGTTCTCGTGCAGTCCGGGACGCTCCGCGTCGGAGACGTCTTCTTCGCGGGATCCGTGTTCGGGCGGGTCCGCTCGATGACGGACGATCGCGGCGCTCGCCTCTCCGAGGCGGGGCCGGCCACCCCCGTCGAGGTGACGGGCTTCGAGGAGCTCCCGCAGGCGGGCGACGTCTTCCAGGTCGTCTCCGACGAGGCGAAAGCCCGGTCCGTCGCGGCCTTCCGCAGGGAGCGTGACCGCGAGAAGACGATGGCCGCGAGCCAGAAGCTCTCGCTCGATCAGCTCTTCAACAAGATCCAGGAAGGGCGGATCAAGGAGCTGCCCCTGATCGTCAAAGCCGACGTCGCCGGCTCGGCCGAAGTGCTCACGCAGGCGCTCCGCAACCTCTCGAACGAGAAGGTCAAGGTGTCGCTGCTGCACGTGGGCGTCGGGGCGATCAACATCAACGACGTCCTCCTCGCGTCCGCGTCCGGAGCGATCATCGTCGGTTTCAACGTGCGGCCGGAGAAGAAGGCCGAGTCCGAGGCCGAGAAGACGGGTGTCGAGATCCGTCTTCACACCGTCATCTACAACGTCACCGACGAGATCCGGAAGGCCATGGAGGGCCTGCTCGAGCCGACGTTGAAGGAGGTCGCGCGGGGCCGCGCCGAGGTCCGGGACACGTTCCGCGTGCCGAAGTACGGAGTCGTCGCCGGCTGCTACGTGACGGAGGGCTCGGTCGGACGCAACTCACAGGTCCGGCTGCTCCGCGACAACCGCGTGATCTACGAGGGAAAGGTCGGTTCGCTGCGCCGCTTCAAGGACGACGTCTCGGAGGTGAAGCAGGGATTCGAGTGCGGGATCGGGCTCGAGCGTTTTCAGGACGTGAAGGTCGGCGACGTCATCGAGGCCTATCAGGTCGAGAAGACTGCCGGGGTCATGGAAGCGTGATTGATCGGAAGACGGGAGACGGTAGACGGTAGACGAAGAGCCCCCTTCCACGTCTCCCGTCTTCCGTCTTCCGTTTACCGGCTGTCGTTCTGAAATGGTCCTCGCCTACGCCGTCTTCGATCTTCATCTGCCCGGCTGCCGCAGCCTGAAGGAGAAGCGGATGATCGTCCGCAGTTTGAAGGCGCGGCTCCGAAACGAGTTCGACATCTCGGCGGCGGAGGTCGGGTCTCAGGATCTTCTCGAACGCGCCGAAGTCGCGATCGCCGCGGTCGGCCCGGACCAGGTCCCGCTCGACCAGCTGCTCCAGAGCGTTCTGACCTTCGTGGAGCAGAATCTCGACGGCGAGCTGCTCAACTACCGCAACGAGTTCATCCATGTTTGACAAACGGCTACCGCAATGAAGAAAGAATCCCGCCGGAGCCAGCGCGTCGCGGATCTCGTCCGCTCGGAGCTGTCACTCCTCCTTCTGACCGAGGCCCACGACCCCGACGTCAAGGCGGTGACCATCACCGAGGTCGAGATGCCGGCCGACCTGCGATCGGCACGCGTCTACTTCACGGCGCGCGGTGACGAG
This sequence comes from Thermoanaerobaculia bacterium, assembly GCA_035763965.1. Classification (GTDB taxonomy): domain Bacteria; phylum Acidobacteriota; class Thermoanaerobaculia; order UBA5066; family Gp7-AA6; genus Gp7-AA6. The sequence goes on from DASUAD010000095.1 coordinate 5,749, forward strand.
GCCGCTCTCGCCCGGGCCGGCGAGGGACTCGCCCGCGCCGCCGGTTACCTGCGCCGGGAGGTCGGGCGGCGGTGCGGGCTGCGCTACGCGCCGGAGCTCTTCTTCGAGCCGGATCGATCGTACGAGCGCGGGGCTCGGATCGACGAGCTCCTCTCGCAGGTCCGACCCGTGCCCGAAGAGGAGCCGTGAAACCGGCCGATCCCTTCCGCCGGGGCGTTCTCTTCCTCGTGGACAAGCCCGCCGGGCTGACCTCTCACGACGTCGTCGAGCGTGTGCGCCAGATCGTGAGCCTTCCCCGGATCGGTCACAGCGGCACGCTCGACCCGATGGCCACCGGACTCCTGCTCCTCTGCGCCGGCGAGGCGGCCCGGCTCCAGGGGTTCTTCACGCTCATGGACAAGTCGTACGACGGCGTGATCCGGCTCGGCCGCGCGACGACCACTTACGATCGCGAGGGAGAGGCGGTCGGGCCCGAGCGCGACGCATCGCGGGTCGCCCGGAGTGACGTCGATGCTGCGGCGAGAGCATTTCGCGGCGAGTTCCTGCAGTCGCCGCCCCCCTACTCCGCGAAGAAGGTCGGGGGACGAAAGTTCTACGACATGGCCCGCCGCGGGGAAAGCGTGCCGGTCGTTCCGAAGAAGGTGCGGGTCTCCGAGCTGTCCTTCGGCGACCTCGCCGACGGCCGTCTTCCGTTCACGATCTCTTGCTCGTCGGGGACCTACATCCGTTCGATCGCGAGCGAGCTCGGAGAAAAGCTCGGGTGCGGCGCGCACCTCGAGTCCCTGCGGCGCACCCGGATCGGCCAGTTCGACGTGCGCGACGCGGTGACGCTCGAGCGCTTCGAGGCGATGACGCCGGCCGAGCGCCTGTCGCCGCCGCACGCGGTGCCGCTTTCGAGCGTCGAATTTCCGTTCGAAAGAGTGCGCCTCGCTTCGCTCGAGACGTGGAAGATCCGCAAGGGTCAGTCGATTCCGGCGCGGGGTGTCGCCTCCGGAGAAGGCGACTGGGTGGCGCTCGTCGGCCCGTCGGACGAGATGGTCGCGCTCGGGCAGGTCAC